>CBJNAS010000004.1:0-30409 GCA_966434565.1 uncultured Phenylobacterium sp. | reverse complement strand
CTACTCTGGCCTGACTACTCTGGGACGTGGGCGGAAGACGCGGACAAACTTGAGCCAGGGCGTAAATCCCCCGCCCAGGCTCGCAAGCCGCCCGGCCGCACGCCTTAACCGTCCTCGTTCACCGTCGTCTGAAGAGAGCTGCGGCCCTCAGGGCGCCAGGTCATGAAAATCGGCGCTGCGGCGCAGCCAGGCCGCCGCATAGCTGCAGATCGGCGTGATCTTCAGGCCCCGCGCGCGGGCGTCCGCAGCAAGCGCCGCCATCAGCCGGCCGGCGGCGCCGGATCCGCGCAGCGTTGGCGGGGCGTAGACGTAGTCGACGAACAGGTGGTCGCCCTCCAAGCGGTAGTCGGCCCAGGAGGTCAGGCCCTGCTCGTCCATCTCATAACGGGACTGCGCGCTATTGTTGCGAAGCTCGCCCATCTGATCTTGCTCCTTCGAATCCGGCGAAGATAGGAAAGATCGGCGCCGATTGCGCGCGCGAAGCCGAGAGGATGATGTCGGAATCGGCGGGCGGCGCACGTCCTAGGAGCGCACAAAGCCTGACGCCAGGGAGATCCGAACATGGCCACCCCCGTAGACATCGCCCCCGCCGACGACCTAGAGCTGGTGATCGCCCGCCGCGTCGCCGCACCGGCCGCCGCGCTCTACCGCTGCTGGACCGATCCGCAACTGATCCCTGAATGGTTCTGCCCCAAGCCCTGGCGCGCCGAGGTGGTGAAAATGGAGGTGCGCGCCGGCGGCGCCAGCGAGATGAACTTCCACGGCCCCGAGGGCGAGTCCTTCCCCAACAACGGAGTCTACCTGGAGGTGAGGCCGAACCAGAAGATCGTCTTCACCGACGCCTTCACCGAGGGCTGGAAGCCCGCCGGCAAGCCGATGTTCGTCGGCGAGATCTCTTTCGAGGATCTCGGTAACGGCGAGACCCTCTATGTCGCCCGCGCCCGCCACTGGACCGAAGAGGCGGTCCAGCAGCACGTGCAGATGGGCTTCCACGAAGGCTGGGGCATCTGCGCCGAGCAGATGGAGGCCTTGGCGAAGACCCTGTAGACGCGGCTCAGCCGCCGCGCACCGTGCCGGCGATAAAGCCGCCGCCCAGCACCCGGCTCGGCGTCTTGGGGGCGTAGAGGACGCAGGCCTGGCCGGGCGCCACGCCTTCCTCCGGCTGGTCGAACACCACGCCCGGCGCGCCCTCGACCAGCGCCAGGCGGCCCGGGACCGGCTCGCGTGTCGAGCGCACGCGCGCCAGCACCGGCCGTCCGGCCGCGCAGGCGGCCTCGATCGCCGAGCCCTCGCCGATCCAGTTGCTCTCCTTGAGGCTGAGCGCGCGGGTGAGCAGGGCTTCGCGCGGACCCACGACGACCTGTCGCCGCTCGGCGTCGATGCGGACCACGAACAGCGGGTCGCCCACCGCCACGTTCAAGCCGCGCCGCTGGCCGATGGTGTAGCGCGTCACCCCCTCGTGGCGGCCGAGCACGCGGCCGTCGAGGTGAACGATCTCGCCGGGCTCGGCGCCGTGCGGCCGCAGGCGGTCGATGACGGTGGTGTAGCGCCCTTCCGGCACGAAGCAGATGTCCTGGCTGTCCGGCTTGTCGGCGACCGCCAGGCCGAGCCCGGCCGCCGCCGCTCGCACCGCAGGCTTGGGCAGGCCGCCCAGCGGGAAGCGCAGGAAGGCGAGCTGGTCGGCGGTGGTGGCGAACAGGAAATAGCTTTGGTCGCGCGCCGGATCGGTGGCGCGGTGCAGCTCGGGCCCTGCAGGCCCCGTCTCGCGGCGCACATAGTGGCCGGTGGCCATCGCCTCGGCCCCGAGGTCGCGGGCGGTGTCGAGCAGGTCGCGGAACTTGACGGTCTGGTTGCAGCGCACGCAAGGGATCGGCGTCTCGCCGCGCAGATAGGCGTCGGCGAAGTCCTCGATGACCTGCTCGCGGAAGCGGCTCTCGTAATCCAGCACATAGTGCGGGATCCCGATCGCCTCGGCGGCGGTGCGCGCGTCGTGGATGTCCTGGCCAGCGCAGCAGGCGCCCTTCTTCTGGATCGCCGCGCCGTGGTCGTAGAGCTGCAGGGTGACGCCGACCACGTCGTAGCCGGCGCGAGCCAGCAGGGCCGCGGTGACGGTGGAATCCACCCCGCCCGACATGGCCGCCACGATCCGGCTGCCCGCCGGCAGGCGCACAGCCTCGCGCGCGGCCTCGAGCAGGCCGTCGGGGGCGTGGTCCAACAGGGCGGAGGCCGCGGTCATCGGCCGCTATTTAGCGGCGAGGGCGCGGGTTTGCGAGCCGCGAAGGGATTTTTGCAGGGAATGTCATTGTCGGCCGGCCGCTAGGCCTGGAAGGATGTTGCGTCAAACCTGGAGGCGGCCATGCTCGAGATCCTCATCGCCCTGTTCCCCGGCGTCACCCAGCTGGACTTCACCGGTCCGCATCAGGTGCTGAGCCGCACGCCGCAGGCGCGGGTGAGGGTGGCCTCGCTGGGCGGCCGCGATATCGAGGCCGAGGGGCTGGTGTTCGCGGGCTTGGCCGACCTGCGCGAGGTCGACAGCTGCGACGTGCTGCTGGTCCCAGGGGGCCTGGGCGCTACCGAGGCCATGCTGGACGAGGCCTTCCTCGCGCAGATCCGAAGGCTGGGCGGCGGCGCGCGCTACCTCACCTCGGTCTGCACCGGCTCGCTGATCCTGGCTGCGGCGGGCTTCCTCGCCGGCCGGCGCGCGGCCTGCCACTGGGCCTGGCGCGAGCTGCTCGAGCCGTTCGGCGCGATCGTCGACGAGGGCCGCGTCGTGCGCGACGGCAACATCCTCACCGGCGGCGGGGTGACGGCCGGGATCGACTTCGCCTTCGTGCTGCTGGCGGAGCTGGCCGGGGAGGAGGTCGCCAGGACCGTGCAGCTCGGCCTGGAATATGCGCCTGCGCCGCCGTTCGAGGCGGGGCGCCCGGAGCTGGCGGACCCGCAGATCGTCGAGGCTTATCGCGCGCGCATGGCGCCCTTGGCGGCGCAGCGACGGGCGCAGGCGGAAGCGGCGGCGCGGCGGCTGGCTTGAATCCGACCGCTACGGCTTGCTGCGCTGCCGGCTGTTCTCCTCGGAGTCCCTCTTCTGCCGCGGATCGTGGCCGTGGTGGCGCGGGAGGGCGGTTCCTACGGCTGAGATATTATGGAACCACGGAATTCACGGAGTACACGGAAGGGGGGCGACCACAAACGCACACGAAAGCGGAGAGCCAATATTGCGCGCCATAGGCGCGCGCTCGGATTTGATTGCACAGTCTGAGTCGTTTCCGTGTAGTCCGTGTATTCCGTGGTTCCGAACGACGTCAGACCGCGTCCAGACCGATGTCGAGCACGCCCACGGAGTGGGTGAGGGCGCCGACGCTGATGACGTTGACGCCGGTCTCGGCGATGGCGCGCACGGTCTCCAGGTTCACGCCGCCCGAGGCCTCCAGCACGACACGGCCGGCCGTGCGGCGGACCGCCTCGCCCAGGTCGGCCAGGCTGAAGTTGTCGAGCATGACGACGTCCGGGCGCTCGGCCAGGGCCTCGTCGAGCTGCTCCAGGCTGTCGACCTCGACCTCGACCTTGGTCAGGTGGCCGGCGAAGGCCCTGGCGCGGCGCACCGCCTCGCCGACTGAGCCGCAGGCGGCGATGTGGTTGTCCTTGATGAGGATGGCGTCGTCGAGGCCGAAGCGGTGGTTGACGCCGCCGCCGCAGCGCACGGCGTACTTCTCCAGGGCGCGCAGGCCGGGCGTGGTCTTGCGGGTGTCGACGATCCTCGCCCCCGTGCCCGCCACCGCATCGACGTAGGCGCGCGTCAGGGTGGCGACGCCCGAGAGGCGGCCCAGCAGGTTGAGGCCGGTGCGCTCGGCTGAGAGCAGGGCGCGGGCGTTGGCCTCGACCTTGGCGAGCTGGGCGCCGGCCTCCACGCATTCGCCGTCGGCCGCCAGGGCCACGAAGGTCGCCTTCGGGTCCAGCTCGACAATCGCCAGCCGCGCGCAGTCGAGCCCCGCGACCACGCCGGCCTTGCGGGTGGCGAAGACGCAGGCCAGGACCGCCTCGGCCGGCACGCAGGCCTGGGCGGTGACGTCGCCGGCGCGGCCGAGATCCTCGGCCAGGGCCGCGCGCACGATCGGCGCGATCAGCAGGTCGGGCAGGGGCTCGATCATTCGGCCGCGAACCGCAGGGCGGAAACCGGCGCGTCGACCTCAGCGAGGGTGACGAAGGTGCGCTTCGGCGGCAGCTGGGGACCGGCGTCGGAGCGGAAGTGGCCGCCGCGGCTCTCGGTGCGGGCGAGGGCGCAGGCGGCCACCAGGCGGGCGGCGACCAGTGGGGCGCTGCGGCCGTGCTCGGCCTCCAGGGCCTCGATCTCGAGCAGCAGGGTGGTCAGCCCCTCGGCGTCGCGCACCACGCCCGCGTGGCGGCTCATCAGCCGGCGCAGGCGCTGCAGCGCCGACTGCGGCAGCTCGGGGGCGAGGCTCGCCGGCGCCGGGGGCGGCGCGCCGGCGGGGGGCGCGGCCTCCGCGGCGGCCGCCTGGCCGGCCCGGGCGCCGAAGACCGCGGCCTCCAGCAGGGAGTTCGAGGCCAGGCGGTTGGCCCCGTGCACCCCCGTCGAGGCGCATTCGCCGGCGGCGAAGAGGCCGGGCAGGGTGGTGCGCCCCCAGGCGTCGGTGACGATCCCGCCCATGTGGTAGTGGCAGGCGGGCGCCACCGGGATCGGCTGCACGCGCGGATCGACTCCGCCGCCCAGGCAGGCCGCGAAGACGGCCGGGAACTCCTCGGGGAAGTGCGCGCCCACCGCCTCGCCGGCGTCGAGGAAGGCGCCGCGGCCGGCGACGCGCTCGGCGTGGATGGCGCGGGCCACCACGTCGCGAGGCGCCAGCTCCGCCTGCGGGTGGTAGCGGCCCATGAAGCGCTCGCCGGCGGCGTTGACCAGCACCGCGCCCTCGCCGCGAAGCGCCTCGGTGGCCAGAGGGGCCGGGTCGCGGCCGATGTCGATGGCGGTCGGGTGGAACTGCACGAACTCGGGATCGCCGATCAGGGCGCCTGCCATGGCGGCCAGCCCGAGACCCTCGCCGATCAGTTCGGCCGGGGTGGTGGTCTCGGCGTAGAGCCCGCCGATCCCGCCGGTGGCCAGCACCACGGCGTGGGCCGTGATCTCCAACAGCTCGCCCGCGATCTCGGCGATCACCCCGCGGACGCGTCCGTCCGCGTCCCGGAGAAGCCCGCGCAGCTTCGCCCCCGTGCGCACCTCCAGGTGCGGGGCGGCCAGCGCCGCGACGGTCACCGCCTGCATGATCTCGCGGCCGGCCTGGTCGCCCCTCACCCGCGCCACCCGGGCGCGGCTGTGAGCGGCCTCCAGGCTCTGGGCGAAGCCGCCGCCGGCCTGGCGGTCGAACGGGGCGCCGAGCTCGGCCAGGGCGCGGACCGCGGCGGGGCCTTCCTCGGCCAGCAGCCGCGCCATCTCGGCCTCGACCAGGCCCGCGCCCGCGGCGATGGTGTCCGCGGCATGCAGCGCCGGCGTGTCGTCGGCGGCCAGGGCGGCGGCCATGCCGCCCTGGGCCCAGGCCGAGGAGCAGCCCTGGTTCAGGGGCGCGCCGGTGAGCACGAGAACCTTGGTGGGCGGAACTTGGGCAGGCGCCGCGGCGAGCGCGGCCGAGAGACCCGCCAGGCCCGCGCCCACCACGACGACGCCGTCGTGGCGCAGGCGTTTCATCAGATCAGCTCCACGTCGACGTGATGGCGCGCCTTGACCAGGTCGTAGCGGGCCGGCCGGGCGGGCGGCGGCAGGTCGATCATGCGCTGCACCGCCAGCCGCGCACGCTCGGCGATGGCCGGATCGACCGTCACCTCGTGCCGCTCGCGGACCAGGGCCTCGTAGATATTGGTCAGGTTGATCCGCTTCATGTGCGGGCAGAGGTTGCAGGGGCGGACAAACTCGGTGTCGTGCGCGTCGGCCGCGACATTGTCGGCCATGGAGCATTCGGTGATCAGCACCACCTGCTTCGGCCGGCGCAGCAGCACATAGTCGTTCATCGCCGCGGTCGAGCCGGCGAAGTCCGAAACCTCCAGCACCTCGGCGGGGCATTCGGGATGGGCCAGCACCTCGGCGCCCGGATAGGCCTGCCTGAGCTCCAGGATGTCCGCGGCCGTGAAGCGCTCGTGCACCTCGCAGCGGCCCTTCCAGGCGATGATCCCGACCTCGGTCTGGCGCGCCACGTTGCGGGCCAGGAACTCGTCGGGGATGAGGATGACCCGGTCGACGCCCCACTGCCGCGCGGCTTCCTCCACCACCTGCACGGCGTTGGCGCTGGTGCAGCAGATGTCGGTCTCGGCCTTCACGTCGGCGGTGGTGTTGACATAGGTCACCACGGGCAGGCCCGGATAGCGCTGCTTGATCAGCCGCACGTCCGCCCCGGTGATCGAGGCGGCGAGCGAGCAGCCGGCGTGCAGGTCCGGGATCAGCACCCGCTTTTCCGGCGAGAGGATCTTCGAGGTCTCGGCCATGAAGTGCACGCCGGCCTGGACGATGATCCTGGCGTCCGACTTGGCGGCCTCCCTCGCCAGGCCCAGGCTGTCGCCCACATAGTCGCCGACGCCGTGGAAGATCTCCGGCGTCATGTAGTTGTGGGCGAGGATGACCGCGTCCTTCTCGCGCTTCAGCCGGTTGATCTCGGCGATTAGCGGGGCCTGTAGGCGCCACTCGAGCGGCGTGACGTGGTGCTTTACCTTCTCCCAGGAGGCGGCCGTTTCGGCTTCTACCTTGGGGGTGAAGGTGAACTGGAAACCGTCAGCGGCCATGGCGTCCTCCTTATGCTCAATTTGAGCATTTCACCGGCCTAAAAAAGACGCCTCGGGCGAACCCAGGGCGGCCCATTATGCTCATGGCGAGCATAACCGACCTGTCACATATAGCGCGGCTCCAGGCCGGCGCAAGGATGAATCATAGCGCCCCTGAGATTCCGCCTCCTTCTGGAGCCTCCAGATTCACGGAAGTCTGGGATTTGCCCTCTCCCCCGAGCGAAGCGCGAGAGGGAGAGGTGAGGGCCCTCAGCTCTCTGTCGGCCGGAACGAGCGGGTCTCGACGGGCGGCTCGTTGCGCTGCACCTCGGCGGCGAGCTTCCGCCAGCCCTCGGCGATGCTCAGATAGACCTCCCGTTCGGCAGGGCTCTCCGCCCGGGCGGCCATGCGCATGACGGTCTCCGCCTGCGCGAGGTAACGCTCACTGTCTCTCATGATCTCGATACGCTCGTCGGCAAACCAACAAATGACCGGCAGGCGGGTTGCGGTGGTGCGAAAGCGCTGAGGCGGAAATTTGACGTAAGTCCCTCACCAGGTTCCGATCTTCTGGGCCTCCTGGTGGCTGATCGGGTGGTGCGCCTTGCGGTGGTCCTCCTCGGCGAGAAAGCGCACGGCCTCGAGCGCCGCCATGCAGCCCATGCCGGCGGCGGTCACCGCCTGGCGATAGACGTCGTCGGTCACGTCGCCCGCGGCGTAGACCCCCTCGATGGCCGTCGACGCCGTGCCCGGCTTCACCTTCAGATAGCCCGAGGCGTCCATCTCCAGCTGGCCGTGGAACAGCTGGGAGGCCGGGGCGTGGCCGATGGCGACGAAGACCCCGTCGCAGGGGATCTCCTGGACGGCGCCCGTCTTGACGTTCTCCAGCCGCACGCCCACCACCCCCATCGGGTCCTCGGCGCCCAGCACCTCGTCGATGGCGCTGTCCCAGACCACCTCGATCTTCTCGTGGTGGAACAGCCGCTCCTGCAGGATCTTCTCGGCGCGCAGCTCGTCCCGGCGGTGCACCAGGGTGACCTTGCTGGCGAAGTTGGTGAGGAACAGCGCCTCCTCCACGGCGGTGTTGCCGCCGCCCACCACCACCACCTGCTTGCCGCGGTAGAAGAAGCCGTCGCAGGTGGCGCAGGCCGAGACGCCGAAGCCCTGGTATTTCTGCTCCGAGGCGATGCCCAGCCACTTGGCCTGGGCGCCGGTGGCGATGATCAGGGTCTCGGCCAGCCAGACCTGCCCGCTGTCGCAGGTGAGTCTGAACGGCCGCGCCGAGAGGTCCGCCTCGACGACGATGTCGGTGACGATCTCGGTCCCCATGTGCTCGGCCTGCGCCTGCATCTGCTCCATCAGCCAGGGACCCTGGATCACCTCGGCGAAGCCCGGGTAGTTCTCCACGTCGGTGGTGATGGTCAGCTGGCCGCCGGGCTGGATGCCCTGGATCAGCACGGGCTTCAGGAGGGCGCGGGCGGCGTAGACGGCGGCCGTGTAGCCGGCGGGACCGGAACCGACAATCAGGCAGCGGACGGAGCGCGGGGCGGAACGATCCAAGGACATCACCGTAATGTAGGAATTCTGCAGTGCGATGGGACCTCCCTGTACCGGAGCCGTGCGATGGATGACCACCTAAAACAGCTCGGAATCGTCGCCGGCCTGGGCGCGGCGGTGGGCGTGGGCCTCGCCGTTGGCATGGGGCTGAGGCTGCTGGCCGGGGGCGCCCTGCTCGGCATCGGCGCCGGCGCGGCGATCGGCCTGGCCACGGCGCTGAAGCCGCGCGAGGACGGCGATGCGAAGGCGCTGCCGGCGGAGAGCTATCCGGCGCTGCATTGAGCACTGACCGGCGCTCGGCATAGACTCACCCGCAAAGAGCCTGAGTCGATGCCGCCACCCGAGATCACCATCGCCGGCCGTCGGATCGGGGCAGCCTATGAGCCGTTCGTCATCTGCGAGCTCTCGGGCAACCACAACGGCAGCCTGGAGCGGGCGCTCTCGATGATCGACGCGGCGGCCGACACCGGCTGCGATGCGATCAAGATCCAGACCTACACCGCCGACACCATCACCCTCGACGTCGATCGGCCAGAGTTCCGCATCGAGGGCGGCCTCTGGGACGGGCGCTCTCTCTACGAGCTCTACCGGGAGGCCCAGACCCCCTACGAATGGCATCCGGCGCTCTTCGCCCGCGCCCGGGCGCGGGGCGTCATCCTGTTCTCGAGCCCCTTCGACGAGAGCGCCGTCGAGCTGCTGGATGAGCTGGGCGCGCCGGCCTACAAGATCGCCTCCTTCGAGGCGGTCGACCTGCCGCTGATCCGCCATGCGGCGTCCAAGGGCAAGCCGCTGATCATCTCGACCGGCATGGCCAACCTGGCGGAGATCGAGGCGGCGCGGGCGGCGGCGCTGGAGGCCGGGGCAGCAGGCGTGGTCCTGCTGCACTGCGTCTCCAGCTATCCGGCGGCGCTGGAGGACGCCAACGTCCGCACCGTCGCCAACATGGCCGAGCGGTTCGCCTGTCCCGTGGGCCTGTCCGACCACACGCCAGGCACGGCCGCGGCGGTGGCGGCGGTGGCCCTGGGCGCCTCGGTGATCGAGAAGCACTTCACGCTCGCCCGCGCCGACGGCGGGCCGGATGCGGCCTTCAGCCTGGAGCCGGCCGAATTCCACGCGCTTGTCGCCGACTGCAAGGCCGCCTGGCGGGCGCTGGGACGGGCGCACTACGAGGTGGTGGGCGCCGAGCGCGGCAACCTCGCCTTCCGCCGCTCGCTCTACGTCGCCGCCGACGTCCGGGCCGGCGAGCCGCTGACGCGCACGAACCTCCGCTCGGTGCGGCCGGGCCTCGGCCTGCCGCCCGCGGCGCTCGACGCGGTGCTGGGGCGTCCCGCCGCCCGCGACCTCGCCCGCGGCGAGCCGCTGGCCTGGGAGATGGTCGCCGAATGAGCCTGCGCCTGCGCCGCGTCCAGCCCGCCGACAGCCCGCGCCTGCTGGCCTGGCGCAACGCGGCGGCGGTGGCGGCCTACATGTATTCCGACCACCAGATCACACAGGCCGAGCACGACCGCTGGTTCGAGGCGGCGATGGCGTCTTCGGACCGCCGCTACTGGATCATCGAGGCGGATGGCGCGCCGGTGGGCCTCGCCAACCTGGCGAAGATCGACGCGACGGCCCGGCGCTGCGAATGGGCCTACTACCTCGGCGAGCCGGCGACCCGGGGCAAGGGCCTGGGGGCGCAGGTCGAGTACATCGTGCTGCGCCACGTCTTCGAGACCCTGGGCCTGAACAAGCTGTGGTGCGAGGTGCTGGCGGAGAACCGCTCCGTCGTGAAGCTGCACGTGTCTTTCGGATTCGTCCGCGAGGCGCTGCTTCGCGAGCACGTGTGGAAGGGCGGGCGCTTCCAGGACGTGGTCGGCCTGGGCCTGCTGCGGCGCGACTGGGACGCGGCGAAGCCGTCCGTCGAGGCGCGCCTGCGCGCGGCGGGCTGGGAGCCGGGGGAGATGCCGGAGGCGGAGTGACGCTCCTCTCCCCCGAGCGAAGCGAGAGAGGGAGAGGGGGTTTGCTCACACCCGCCGCTCGCCGCCCCAGCGCGCCCACCGCGGGTTGGCCCGGACGAAGTTCCGTACGTCCTCGCTGCCGAAGGCCGGATCTCGGGGATAGAGCGCCGTGTAGACGGCGCGGACGAATTCCAGGTCGTCAGGCCGATCCACCGTCCAGCGCACCTCGCCCTCGTCGACCGCGGGCGCGAGCCGGGCGATCCGGTAGCGCTCGGGGTGGTTCCAGACGCCCCAGGTGACGTGCTCGTGCTCCTCCGGAGTCGCCGCCGCCCGGCCCGCGCGGCGCAGCGCCTCGGCCGTGACTACCTCCACGTCCTGGCCCTTGGGATAGCCGGCTTCGGCCACGCGGTTGGCGGTATAGTCGGCGCCGGTCTCCAGGTGGCGGGCGATGGTGGCGTCGATCAGCGCCGGGTCGGCCAGCGGGCAGTCGGCGGTCAGGCGCACGACCTGCTCAGCGGGATGGGCCGCCAGCGCCCCCAGAAAGCGCCCCAGGACGTCGTCGAGCGGGCCGCGGAACACCGCGACCCCGGCGTCCTTCAGCACGGCCGCGAGGCGGTCGTCGCTCGCCTGGTCGCTGGTCGCCACCACCAGCCGGTCGATCCGCCGCGCCCGGCGCACGCGCTCGATCTGGCGCAGGATCATCGGGGCGCCGGCGAGCTCCGCCAGCACCTTGCCCGGCAAACGGCTGGAGCTCGTGCGCGCCTGGAGCAGGGCAAGGATCAGGACTGCCTCCGGCTTGGGCAATGATGTCGCAGCGGCCACTTGCCGTAAGGCGACCTTAACGCGAGTCTGGTCTGATCGAACCGTCGTCAGGAGGGTTCGAATGAGCGCCTTGGCCAAATTCGACTTCGCTCCCTGGAGCCTGTCGGAAGCGGTGGTCTCCAACCTGGCGCGCCGGGGTGCGCACCTCTTCGAGGATCCGCTCGACCCCAGGGCGTGCGCCGAGCTGCTCGCGGAGATCCGGCGCGCGCGACGCTTCGACGAGAGCCTGTTCCTCACCGAGGCGGAACATGCCGCGACGCCGCCGGCGGCCCGCGTCAATCCGCTGCCCGGGCGCAACCTGCTGGAGCGGCTCGAGCCGAAGCTGGGCTTCGTCGAGCGCGCGCCGCAGATCGTCGAGGCGCTGTGGAGCCTGCTCGGGCCGGACTACCGCATCCTGGACAAGATGATCGTCTGCGAGCTGCCGGCCCGGGCCCTGCCGGACTGGCTGAAGCGCCGCGGCCACGGCGAGCCGACCGGGCTGGGCGCCTATGTGCGGCCGCAATACCGCGACCTCGCCTATGTCTATGGCGCGGATTTCCACCAGGACCTGATGGCCGGCCCGGCGGCCACGCCCGACTTCGTCACCCTCTACGTCTACCTGCACCCGGTGCTGGACGCCGACGCGCCGCTGCGCCTCCTGGAAGGCAGCCACAGGCTTGGCGCCTCGGCCTTCCCGCACGACCTGAAGCGGACCGGGCCGGCCAGCTGGCGCTACCGCAACGGCCGCTATGGCGAGATGACCGTGACTCAGCGGGTGCTGACCGGCGAGACCGGCTTCGCCGCGCTGTGGCACGCCTGCGCCCTGCACGGGACCCCGCCGGGCGGGGGCGACCGGGAGCGGATCTCGCTGCGCTATCGCATCGGCCGCGGCGAGGCGGCGGTGACCGGGCTGGATTCGGTGAACGCCACGCTGGCCGGGCCGCTCAGCCGGGCCGAGCTCGAGGCGGGCCCCGCGAGCCCGGCGCACGCGCCGCCGCGCTGGAACACCATGCTCGCCTGCTGACGGACCGCGGCCGCGGTTCGTGCGTTGCTTCGGCGTGCCTGCCGAAGACCCCGCCATTGCGCGCCCCTGGACGCCCCGCATCGAGATCCTGCGACATGGCCGCGAGCAGGAGCCGGTCATCGTGATCGACGACTATGCGCGCGATCCGGAGCTGCTGGTGGAGGAGGCCGCGCGGCTCGACTACCGGCCGATCGGGCCCAATTTCCCCGGCGTCCGCGCCGCGGTCCCGGAGCTGCTGGTGCTGTCGATCCGCAACAGCCTGGCCGAGCTGATCCGCAAGGTGTTCGCCATCGAAGATCCGTTGAACCGGATCGAGTCCTATTTCTCGCTGATCACCACCCCGCCGGGCGAGCTGGCGCCCCTCCAGCGGCTGCCCCATTTCGACGGGACCGGCCGCGCCCGGATCGCGGTGCTGCACCACCTCGGGCGCGCGGAGCGGGGCGGCACCGCCTTCTACCGCCACCGCGGCACCGGGTTCGAGACGATCGACGAGGCCAGGCTTGGCGCCTACAACCACGCGGTCAACGCCGACTTCCACCGCCTGGGCCTGCCGGCGCCCGGCTACATCGCCGGCGACACGCCGATCTGGGAGCGGATCGGCTTCCACGCGGCCCGCTTCAACCGGCTCCTGGTCTATCGGGGGAACACCCTGCACGCCGCCGACGTGCCGCCGGACCTGCCGCTCGCGGCCGACCCGCGCACGGGCCGCTTCAGCATCAACACCTTCATCTGGCTGGAGCGGTGAGGGCGTCAGGCGCCGGCGCGAATCCTTTGCAGGAAGGCGGTCGCCGTGCGCTGGGCGCCCTGGCCGTCGCAGACCTCGGCGCTGGCCGCGGCGAGCCGGCGGCGCAGGTCGGCGTCCAGCGTCAGGCGCATCAGGGCGCGGTCGAACTGGGCCTCGAAGTCGCGCGCGCCGAGTTCCACGACCAGGGCCGCGCCGCGCTCGGCCAGCGCGTGGGCCGCCGCGCGCTGGTTGTCCGCCAGGCTCAGCATCAGGGTCGGCAGGCCCAGCGTGCAGCGCTCCCAGGTGGATGAGCCCGCCGCGCCGATCGCGATGTCGGCCTCGGCGGTGAGCCTGGCCATGTGCGGCGTGTCCACGTGGATCGACAGGCGCTTGTCCCGGCGCGCCACCTTGCTCAGGCCCGCCAGGCTGGGCGCGGCGGCGCCCAGGACGATGTCGAGCCCTGCCTCGCCGATTCGCGGCCGCAGCCGCTCGACCACGCGCGCGGTGACCCCGCCGACGTCGGTCAGCCCCATGGAGACCAGGATCCGCTGCACCGGCTCGCCGCGCCAGGCGAGCGCGGTCTCGCGCAGCGCGGCGAACTCCGGCCGCACAGGGGCGAAGTTGGGGCCGAGCAGCAGGCGCGCGCCGTCGGGGAGCAGGCCCTCATAGTCCTCGGCCGTGCGTCCCGGCCCGGAGTCGACGATGACGTCGGCGCCCAGCGGCCGGTCGGCGAGGTCGTCGATCACCAGCACCGGCCGGCCCTGGCCCATGGCGCGGTGGTCGCGCTCGGAAAGGGCGTAGTGGTCGAAGACGACGGCTTCGAACTGCTCGGTCCCGATGGCGGCGGCGAGGTCGCGTGGCTCGGTGGAGGCGGCCGCCAGCCGCGCTGCGCCTGGGGCGAAGGCGTCCAGCAGGGCGCTGACCGCCGGCGGGCCCATGAACGCGTAGGTCGCCCCCTGGTTGGCCAGCGCGCCCGCCAGCGTCAGCGAGCGCATGACGTGGCCTCCGCCGACGCGTGGGCCGGCGTCGACGACGAACAGGATACGCGGTCCGGTCATGCTCCGCCCATGTCTCGCAAACGCGGCGGCATCTGGGCGAGGGCGAGAGAGCAAGTGATCCATCCCTCACCTTCATGGGGAGGGACAGCTCGCCAGGCGGGCAGGGTGGGGAAGTGGGGATCAAGCGATGAGGTGGGCGACTGGCCCCGACGTCCCCACCCTGGCCGCTCGCGCGGCCTGTCCCTCCCCATGAAGGGGAGGGAAGCAAAATCCATCAGATCCACTCGACCTTGACGATCTCGTAGGCCTTCACGCCGCCGGGCGTGTTGACCTCGACGACGTCGCCGCTCTCCTTGCCGATGATCGCGCGCGCGATCGGCGAGGTGATGGAGACCTTGCCGCGCTTCACGTCGGCCTCGTGCTCGCCGACGATCTGGTAGCGGGCCTCTTCCTCGGTGTCCTCGTCGACCAGCGAAACCGTGGCGCCGAACTTCACCTGGTTTCCCGACAGCTTGGAGACGTCGATCACCTGGGCGCGCGCCATCCGGTCCTCGATGTCGGCGATCTGGCCTTCGATCCAGCCCTGGCGCTCCTTGGCGGCGTGGTACTCGGCATTTTCCGAAAGGTCGCCGTGGGAGCGAGCCTCGGCGATGGCCGCGATCACCGCAGGCCGCTCGATGGTCTTCAAACGCTTCAGCTCTTCGTCGAGGGCTTGATAGCCCCCGACGGTCATCGGGACTTTTTCCATAGAGGTGATGACTCGGGTTCGCCCTAGTTTGAGATGTCCAGCTGCACCGGCCGCGGGCGCAGGCGTCCGGGGGGTGAGACATTAGGGTTGTGCGCCGCAAAACTCAAGGGTGCGACCGAGCGCGGTTACGTCAGAGCTATTCGCTCTCGCTGACGATCGTCCCTTCCAGCTCGGCTGCGTCGGGCTCCTCGAAGACACCCTCGACGAACTCGAACATGTCGGCCGTGACCTGCAGGGCGAAGGCCGCGCCGTGAACCTTGGTGCGCTCGGCGACCCGGGCGCGGCGCGCCTCCGGGGGGGCTGTGACGTAATGCCACTGGATCGGCAGCTCGGCGCCCTCGGCGATCTGGCGGATGCGGTCGCGGTCGGCCCGGCGCATCAGGCCCAGATCGAGGACCACCGAGGTCCCGGTGCTCATCACCGCCGCCACCGTGGACCAGATCTGCCCCTCGGCCCGGCCGACCCGCTCGACCAGCCAGTCGTACTCGACCTGGCGGGGAATGTCCGGGCCGAACAGCCGGGCCATCCATTCGTCGAGGATGAAGGCCACGGCGCGCTCGCGGCGGGCGAAGGCCTGGGCGTAGGTCGTCTTGCCGGCGCCCGAGGGGCCGAAGATCACGTTGAGCGTGGCGGTCATGGCCGGCTCGTTAAGCCAAACCGGCCGCGGCGTCGATCCGCTCCAGGGGTCGCAGGGGGGCCGCAGGCGGCGCGTTCGCCCAATTCGACGGCGTCTTGCGCCCGAAAGCTGGGCAGGACCGCCGTCGCGGACCGGGGTCCCTGCTTGCGGCTATGCCGGAAGGCGTTCCGGTCCTTAGCGCTGTCGCATGCGCGTGCTGCTGATCGACCCGGACCCCGCCCGTGCGGCCCTGGTCACCGAAGGGCTGGACGGCGTGCGCCCGCTGGAGGTGCGCCACGCCGCCGAGCTGGACGAGGCGGCGGTGGCCGCGCTCGCGCCCGACGTGATCATCATCAGCTGCGACAGCCCCGAGCGGGACACGCTGGAGAGCCTGCGCGAGGCGACCGCGGCCAATCCCAAGCCGGTGGTGATGTTCACTGACCGTTCGGCGCCGGGCCTCGCCCAGGCCGCGGTGGAGGCGGGCGTCGCGGCCTATGTGGTCGACGGCCTGGCCAGGAACCGGATCTGGCCGGTGCTGGAGGTGGCGATGAGCCGCTTCCAGCTGATGCAGCAGCTGCGCGCCGACCTGGCCAAGGCCAAGGCGGACCTCGCCTCGCGCAAGGTCGTCGAGCGGGCCAAGGCGCTGCTGATGAAGGAGCGGGGCCTGGAGGAGGAGGCCGCCTACCGGCTGCTGCGCAAGCTGGCCATGGACTCGTGCCGGCCGATCGGCGCGGTGGCCGCCGACCTGATGGCCTTCGCCGACGTGCTGAAAGGATAGGATTAATGAGCCTGGAGCTGACCCATCTGCGGCTGGGCTTCATTGCGCTGAACGACGCCGCCCCGCTGATCGCGGCCAAGGTGAAGGGGTTCTTCGCGCGCGAGGACCTGGACGTGGATCTGGCGCGGGAGGCGTCCTGGGCCAACATCCGCGACAAGGTCTCCATGGGGTTGCTGGACGGCGCCCACATGCTGGGGCCATTGCCGATCGCCTGCTCGCTGGGACTCTCGGGGCCCGCGACGCCGATGCTCGCCCCGTTCTCGCTGAACCTGAACGGCAGCGCCATCACGGTCTCCAAGAGCCTCGCGGACGCCATGCGGGCCGCCGACCCCGAGGGCATGGGCCGGCGCCCGCGCACCGCCCGGCCGCTGCGCGCGGTGATCGAGGCGCGGAAGGCCGCCGGCGAGCCGCCGCCCACCTTCGCCGTGGTCTTCCCCTTCTCCATGCACAATTACGAGCTGCGCTACTGGCTGGCGGAGGCGGGGATCGACCCCGACCGCGACCTGCGCATCGTCATCACCCCGCCGCCGCGGATGGCCGCGCGCCTGGCCTCGGGCGAGGTCGACGGCTTCTGCGTCACCGCGCCCTGGAACGCGATGGCCGTAGCCGAGGGGACGGGCGAGATCATGATCTACGCCTCGGAGATCTGGCGCGTCGGGCCGGACAAGGTGTTCGGCGTGACCCGCGACTGGGCCGAGCGGAACCCCGAGACGCTGCAGGCCCTGTTGCGCGGCCTCCTGCAGGCGGCGGCCTGGTGCGACGAGCCCGCCAACCGCGCCGAGCTGGGGGCGATCCTGGCCGCGCCCGCGTTCCTGGACGCCCCGGTGCAGGTGGTGCGCCAGTCGCTGGTGGGCGCGCCGCCGTACGCCCGCGACGAGCCGGGGGAGCCGTCGCTCGACTACATCATCTATCACCGTTACGCGGCGAGCTTCCCCTGGCGCAGCCACGCGGTCTGGTTCCTCACCCAGATGCGCCGCTGGGGCCAGATCGGGCCGGACGTCGACATGGCGGCCATCGCCGAGGCGGTCTACCGCCCCGACCTCTACCGCGCCGCCGCGGCCGCCCTGGGCGTGCCCGCCCCGTTGGTCGACGACAAGGTGGAGGGCGGCCACGCAACGCCCTGGCGGCTCGACGAGGCGAGCCGCGCGCCCATCCGCATGGCCCCGGACCTGTTCTTCGACGGCGGCCTGTTCGACGCCGGCCAGCCGGAGAAGTACGCGCGGAGCTTCCCGGTGGGGGCTTGGCGGTAGACTTTACCTCCACCGCGGAGCGGTGGAGGGGGCAAGCCACAGCCACGGCGTGTACACCCGCACATCTAGGTCTGCACGATTTGGCGCAGGCCCTGCGCGCGGCTCGCCCCCACCCCCACGCGCTCTTCGCTGCGCTCGGCGCGTGGGTCTTCTCCCCCACGTTCCGTGGGGGAAATTTCCGGGAGCTCGGCTACTTGAGGTAGCTGGGCGTCGAGCCGGTCTGCAGGATCCCGTAGACCAGGCCGATCGCCAGGATGGCGATGGCGATGACCATCAGAACCCCGATTAGATTTTCGAACCGCTGCGCCAGGTGGCGATTACGGTGATGATGGTGGTGTTCAACGTCGTGTTCGGACGACATGCGGCTACCTCACAATCCCCTGCCAAAGGACCGTAGTCCCCCCGCCGGAAACTGCGACTGGCGCCGCATGAACGCTAACGGCCGCGAACTAAATTCAAAAAACGCCGCCGTGGCGTCCTCAACGCCGGCCGCAGGCCGGACGATGAGGAGATGGTGCGCTTCGAAACGAGGTTGGTCAACGCACTGTTTTGACGTCTGCAAAAACTGTCAAAAATTTTTGACGGTTATGCATAACTTTGCAGCGGACGAACCTCCAACGGCCCCCCCGCCATCGCCGCGATCGCCTGGGCGGCCGCCAGAGCTCCGGCCGCGGTGGTGAAGTAGGGGATCTTCCCCATTAGGGCGGTTCGTCTGATCTCGAACGAATCGACCAGGGACTGCTTGCCTTCGGTGGTGTTGAACACCAGCTGGACCTCGCCGTTCTTCATGGCGTCGACGATGTGCGGCCGGCCCTCGAGCACCTTCTTGACGTGCTCGACGGGGATCTGCTGGTCGGCGAGGTAGCCGGCGGTGCCGCTCGTGGCGAGGATGCGGAAGCCCTGCGCGACCAGCAGCCGGACCGGCTCCAGGATCCAGGGCTTGTCAGCGTCCTTCACCGAGACGAAGACGCAGCCTTCCTTCGGCAGCACGGTGCCGCCGCCCAGCTGGCTCTTCAGGAAGGCGCGCGCGAAGGCGGGGGCCAGGCTCTCGCCGGGGCGCACCCAGTCCAGGCCCATGACCTCGCCGGTGGAGCGCATCTCCGGACCCAGCACGGTGTCGACGCCGGCGAAGCGGGCGAAGGGGAAGACCGCTTCCTTCACCGCAATGTGGTCGTAGGGAGATTCTTCGAGGTCGAACGAGGCCAGCGCCTCGCCGGCCATCACCTTGGCGGCGATGGCGGCCAACGGCCGGCCGATGGTCTTGGCCACGAACGGCACGGTGCGGCTGGCGCGGGGATTGACCTCCAGCACATAGATCCGCGGCGTCTCGGAATGCGGCTCCTCGATGGCGAACTGGACGTTCATCAGGCCGCGCACGTTCAGCGCGCGGGCCATGGCCTCCGTCTGGTGTTTCAGCTCGGCGATGGTCTCGTGCTTCAGCGAGAACGGCGGCAGCGAACAGGCCGAATCACCGGAGTGCACGCCGGCCTCCTCGATGTGCTCCATGACGCCGGCCACGAACACCGTCTCGCCGTCGCACAGGGCGTCGACGTCCACCTCGGTCGCGCGGCTGAGGTACTGGTCGATCAGCACGGGACTGTCGCCGGAGACCTGCACGGCGTCGCGGATGTAGCGGGCCAGCTGCTCGTCGTCGCGGACGATCTCCATCGCCCGGCCGCCCAGCACGTAGGAAGGCCGGATCACCACCGGATAGCCAACCTTGTGCGCCCCCTCGAAGGCCTCTTCGCCGGAGCGGGCGATGGCGTTGACCGGCTGGGCGATCTGCAGCCGCTGCAGCAGCTGCTGGAAGCGCTCGCGGTCCTCCGCCAGGTCGATGGCGTCCGGCGTGGTGCCGAGGATGGGGATGCCGGCGTCCTCCAGCGGCTTGGCGAGCTTCAGCGGCGTCTGGCCGCCGAACTGGACGATGACGCCCAGCAGGGTCCCGCGCGAGCGCTCGACGTCGATCAGCTCCAGCACGTCCTCGGCGGTCAGCGGCTCGAAATAGAGGCGGTCGGAGGTGTCGTAGTCGGTCGAGACCGTCTCGGGGTTGCAGTTCACCATGATCGACTCGACTCCGATCTCGTCGAGCGCGAACGCGGCGTGGCAGCAGCAGTAGTCGAACTCGATCCCCTGGCCGATGCGGTTCGGCCCGCCGCCCAGGATGATGGCCTTTTTCGCCTCCGACGGCTCGCTCTCGCAGTCGGGGACCTGGCCCAGCGCCCCGGTCTCGTAGGTCGAGTACATGTAGGGGGTCTCGGCCCGGAACTCGCCGGCGCAGGTGTCGATGCGCTTGAACACCGGCCGCACGCGCAGAGCGCGGCGCTGCTCGCGCACCTCGGCCTCTGTGGTGTGGGTGAGCCGGGCGAGCCGGGCGTCGGAGAAGCCCAGCGCCTTGAGGCGGCGGAAGTCGGCCGCATTGGTCGGCAGGCCTTGCGCGCGGATGCTCGCCTCTTCGGCGACCAGGGCCTCGATCTGGCGCAGAAACCAGGGCTCGTAGGAACAGGCCGCCCGCACCTCCTCGCAGGTCAGCCCCTCGCGGAAGGCCTGGGCGATCACTCGCAGCCGGTCGGGCGTGGGCTGGGCGAGCGCCCGCAGCACCGCGGCGTGGCCCATCTCCGGATCGCCGGCGTTCTCGATGGCCACCTCGTCCAGGCCCGTGAGGCCCGTCTCCAGGCCGCGCAGCGCCTTCTGCAGGCTCTCGGCGAAGGTGCGGCCGATGGCCATGACCTCGCCCACCGACTTCATCGAGGTGGTCAGCAGCGGCTCGGAGCCCGGGTACTTCTCGAAGGCGAAGCGCGGGATCTTGGTGACGACGTAGTCGATGCTGGGCTCGAACGAGGCCGGCGTCGCGCCGGTGATGTCGTTCATCAGCTCGTCGAGGGTGTAGCCCACCGCCAGGCGCGCAGCGACCTTGGCGATCGGGAAGCCGGTGGCCTTGGACGCCAAGGCCGAGGAGCGGCTGACCCGCGGGTTCATCTCGATGACGACCATCCGGCCGTCGGCGGGGTTGAGCGCGAACTGCACGTTCGAGCCGCCGGTCTCCACCCCGATCTCGCGCAGCACGGCGATCGAGGCCGCGCGCATGCGCTGGTATTCCTTGTCGGTCAGCGTCAGCGCCGGGGCCACGGTGATCGAGTCGCCGGTATGCACCCCCATCGGATCGACGTTCTCGATGGAGCAGATGATGATGCAGTTGTCCGCCTTGTCGCGGACCACCTCCATCTCGTACTCCTTCCAGCCCAGCACGCTCTCCTCGATGAGCACCTCGGTGGTGGGCGATAGGTCGAGGCCGCGCTCGACGATCTCCTTGAACTCCTCGAGGTTGTAGGCGATGCCGCCGCCGGTGCCCGCCAGCGTGAACGACGGGCGGATGATGGCGGGCAGGCCGACGAGCTCCAGGCCGCTCATGGCCTCATCGAGGGTGTGCGCCACCTGGCTCTTCGGGCTCTCCAGCCCGATGGCGTCCATGGCGTCGCGGAATTTCTGGCGGTCCTCGGCCTTGTCGATGACGTCGGCCCTGGCGCCGATCATCTCGACGCCGTACTTCGCCAGCACGCCGGCGCGCTCGAGGGCGAGCGCGGTGTTCAGCGCCGTCTGGCCGCCCATGGTGGGGAGCAGGGCGTCCGGCCGCTCTTTGGCGATGATCTTCTCGACCATCTCGGGCGTGATCGGCTCGATGTAGGTGGCGTCGGCGACGTTCGGGTCGGTCATGATCGTCGCCGGGTTAGAGTTCACCAGCACGATCCGGTAGCCCTCGGCGCGCAGCGCCTTGCAGGCCTGGACGCCCGAATAGTCGAACTCGCACGCTTGGCCGATGACGATCGGGCCCGCGCCGATGATCAGGATCGAGGAGATGTCGGTGCGTTTGGGCATCTTTTCTCGCGCGCAAGGACGGCCGCGCGATCCGCGCGCCCGAGGTCGTGTCTGCCAATGCAGGGCAAGGCGCCGAATTAGAGCCCCTGGCCGCCGGGCGCAAGGCGGTTTGGACGATCGGTCGCGGCAAAATCCCTCTCTTCCGCGCGACGCGTGCTGCGTTCGGGGGAGAGCGAGGGCATGTATTTCGAGGTCATATTTGAAGTCTTCGTGCTTTGTACAGAAGAGGTTCTTTCGGCATCATTTGATAAGAAGGGAGCCTATCAGGTCGGAGCGCGTCGGGATCATCCATAGAAAGCCCATCAGACGATGGCGAATTCGAGGTCGGCGAATGTCGATAAATTTCGCCCATGGCTTCGGGCAAAGAAAAAAACCTAGCTCCTCCGGCAACCAAAGCTTGGCTCGATCATATTTGTCTTAGGCGGCGCTGAGCTCGCGCCGCCGCAGTGGAGGCGCGCGCCGTGAGTCTGATCGAGAAGATCCCCAGCTTGAGCGACGAAGAGGTGATCAACCTGCTGGCCAACGCCCGCAGGCTGCAGACCGAGGGCGACCCCAAGCGGCAGGCGCAGGCCTCCGAGCTGATCGGCCCCCTGGAGGAGGCGGCCGCCGAACGCAAGGCCGCCCGCCTGGCCCAGGCCCAGGCCAAGCGCGCCGCGCGCCGGCCGAAGAAGCACGCCGCCTGACGCGTGAGGCTGCGGACGAAACGGCCGGGTCCGCCCCGGCCGTTTTTCGTGCGGTCCTGTCAAGCCTTGACCTCCGCTATTGCCGCCGCCGCGGCAAGCGGGCAGCTTCGCCCCTGTCGACCTGCTTCCCGGCTCGACCTGCTGCGAAAGTCCCTTGGCCGCCGCATCGCCCGATCCGCTCGCGCCCTTGATGCCCAGGATCGCCCAGGGCGACCGGGCGGCGCTGCACGCGCTCTACACGGCGACATCCGCGAAGCTTTTTGGCGTCTGCCTGCGTATCCTCTCAGATCGAGAGGAGTCCGAGGACGTGCTGCAGGACGTCTATGTCACCATCTGGCGCAAGGCCGACCGGTTCGACCCGGCGCGCGCCAGCGTGGCGACCTGGATATCCACCATCGCCCGCAACCGCGCCATCGACCGGCTGCGCGCCCGCGGGCCGCTGGCCCAGGCCGAGCCCGTGGAGGAGCTGCAGATAGCCGACGCGCACCCGGGCGCTGAGAGTTTGCTGGCGGCCGCCGAGGATTCGGCGCGTCTGGCCGGTTGCCTGGGCGAGCTCGACGAGCGCACCCGCGCGGTGATCCGCACCGCCTTCTTCGAGGGGGTGACCTATGAGGCGCTGGCTCGGCGCATGGACGCGCCGCTAGGCACAGTGAAGAGCTGGATCCGCCGCGGACTGGCCAGGCTCAAGGGGTGCCTGGAGCGATGAGCGACGACCTCGAGCTCACCGGTCCGCAAGCCCTGGCCGCCGAGCACGCGCTGGGCGTGCTCTCGGGGCGCGAGCGGGCCGAGGCGGAAGCGCGGATGGCGCACGACCCGGCCTTCGCCGCAGAGGTGGAGGCCTGGCGCGCCCGGCTCGCCCCGCTGCTCGACGCCGTGCCGCCGGCCGCGCCGTCCGCAGCGGTCTGGAGCCGCATCGAGCGGTCGCTGCCGGCCAACGACAACGCCGCGGTGCGAAGGAGGCTCGCCTTCTGGCGCGGCGCCACGCTGGGCTCGATGGGCCTGGCCGCCGCCAGCCTGGCGCTCGCCGTCGTGCTAGCGAACCGCCCACCAGTGTTGGTCCAGGCGCCCGCGCCCGCGCCGATCCTCAACGCCAGCCTGATGAGCCCCAAGGACGGGGCGCAGCCGATGTTCGTCGCCGCCTACGATCCGGCCCGCCACGCGCTGATCGTCACCTCCCTGGTCAAGCCCGGCGCAGACCCGGCCCACGTCCACGAGCTCTGGGTGATCCCAGCCGACGGCAAGCCGCACCCGATCGGCATGATCGAGCCCGGCAAGTCCAAGGCCATGCCGATGCCCCGCGCCATGGCCCCGATGTTCCAGCCCGGGGCGGCGATCGCCGTCTCGGTCGAGCCCCCCGGCGGCTCGCCGATGAAGACCGCCCCCACCGGGCCGATCGCGGCCATGGGCCACCTGGCGAAAATATAAATTCAACGAACCTGCATCTGGACAGGCATCGGCCCCGTATCCTCTCCGTCGCCTGAAGGGATGCGACACAAATTTGGAGGATAAGACGATGACGGGTAAGCTTATCCCGGCGATGATCGCCGGTCTTTCGCTTGCTATTTCGGGCGCTGGTTTCGCTCAGGCCGAGATGATGAGCGCCCAGGACCACATGGGTTCTAAGGAACACACCGTGATGGTCGGCGGCGCGCCGATGTATCCCAGCAAGACCATTGTGCAGAACGCGGTCAATTCGAAGGACCACACCACCCTGGTCACGGCGGTCAAGGCCGCGGGCCTGGTCGAGACCCTGGAAAGCCCCGGTCCGTTCACCGTCTTCGCCCCGACCAACGCCGCCTTCTCCAAGCTGCCGGCCGGCACGGTCGAGAGCCTGGTCAAGCCGGAGAACAAGCAGACGCTGACCAAGATCCTGACCTACCACGTGGTCCCCGGCCGGCTGTCGACGGCGGACCTCATCGCCAAGGCCAAGGCCGGCGGCGGCCAGGCCATGCTGAAGACCGCCGAGGGCGAGGAGCTGACCGTGAAGCTGAACGGCGCAAGCGTCTGGCTCGTCGACGCCAAGGGCGGCGCGGCCAAGGTCACCATCGCCAACGTGGGCCAGTCCAACGGCGTGATCCACGTCGTGGACACGGTGCTGATGCCGTAGGCGGGCGGGATGTCATCCCGGAAGCCGCGCAGCGGCTGTCCGGGACCCATGAACACCGATGTTTTCGAGTGCTTGTGCGGACCTGCGCGCGCCGTGTTCATGGGTCCCGGTCTTCGCTGTCGCGAAACCGGGATGACAGCCTTTGTTGGCATCGGGGCGGCGTCATGTTCACCTTGGACATGACCGATGCTCGCCTCACGCGCCGCCAGGCTGGTCTGATCGCCCTCGCCGGCGCGGTGGCCCCGGGCGCGGCGCTTGGCGCCGACGCGCGCTTCGCCGCGCTCGCCGCCCGCTACATCGACCAGAGCGCCCGCCTCTCGCCGATCTGGGCCACGGCGCAGGGAGATCACCGCTTCGACGAGCAGGTCGACGACGTCTCCGCCGAGGGCCGCGCGCGGCGAGCCGCCTTCAGCCACCGCGTGCTCGCCGAGGCCCAGGCCATCCCCGCCGCCGAGCTCTCCCGCGAGAACCAGGTGGACCGGGCGCTCCTGATCAACCAGGCCGGCTACGACCTCTGGACGGACGAGACGCTGCAGGCCTGGGCCTGGGACCCGCAGATCTATTCCAGGCTGGCGGGCGATGCGCTCTACACCCTGATGGCCCGCGAGTTCGCGCCCCGGCCTTTGCGCCTGCGCGCGGCGGTGGCGCGGATGGAGAAGCTGCCCGGCCTGCTCGTCCAGACCCGGGCCCAGCTGCAGCCGGCGCGCACGCCGAAGGTCCACGCCGAGACCGTGGCCAGGCAGAACGCCGGCGTGGCCGAGATCGTCGAGAGCATGATCAAGCCCCACGTCGATGAGCTGGCGCCCGCCGACCGGGCCCGCTTCGCCGCAGCCGAAGCGGCGTTGCGCCAGGCGCTGGCCGAGCACCAGGCCTGGCTCGACAAGACCCTGGTCCCCGGTGCGGCCGGCGACTTCCGCCTGGGCGCGGCGCTCTACGACCAGAAGCTCGCCTTCGCCCTGCAGTCGCCGCTGTCGCGCCGGGAGATCCGCACGGCGGCGGAGACCGCGCTCGCCGCCGCGCGGCGCGAGATGTACCGGATCTCCGTCCAGGTGCTGGCCGGTCGCCCCGGCGCGCCGGCCGCCCCGCCCGATCCGGACCCGCCAACCCAGCAGGCGGTGATCGAGGCGGCGCTCGAGCTCTGCTACGCCGACCACGCCCCGCGCGAGCGCCTGGTCGAGGCTTCGCGCGACGCGCTGGGCGAGGCCACGGCCTTCGTGCGCGCCCGCGACCTGATCACCCTGCCGGACGCCCCGGTCGAGGTGATCCTGATGCCGGAGTTCCAACGCGGCTATTCAGTGGCCTACTGCGACCCGCCGGGCCCGCTCGACCGGGGGCAGAAGACCTTCTACGCCGTCTCGCCGATCCCCGACGACTGGTCGGCCGCCCAGGCTGAGAGCTTCCTGCGCGAGTACAACCGCCGCGCGGTCGCCGACATCGCCGTGCACGAGGCCATGCCCGGCCACTACGTCCAGCTCTGGCATTCCAACCGCCATCCCTCGACGCTGCGGGCGCTGCTGGGCTCCGGGCCGTTCGTCGAGGGCTGGGCGGTCTATGCGGAGAACCTGATGGCGGCGGAGGGCCATTTCGACCACGACCCGCTCTACCGGCTGCAGCAGCTGAAGACCCGCGTCCGCGCCATCGCCAACGCCATCCTCGACCAGATGGCGCACGTGGACGGGGCGGGCGAGGCCGAGGTGATGCGGTTCCTGACCGTCACCGCCTTCCAGCAGGAGCGCGAGGCGGCCGGCAAGTGGACCCGCGCGCGCCTGGATTCCGCCCAGCTGCCCTACTACTTCGTGGGCGTCACCGAGCACGACGCCGTCCGCGCCGAAGCCGAACGCCGCTGGGGCTCGGCCTTCTCCCTCAAGCGCTACCACGACACCGTCCTCGCCTACGGCTCCCCACCGATGCGCTACGCCCGTGCGCTGATGTTCGGCGAGGCGATCGGGTGAAGTTCCTGTATTGTTCTCACTCCGGCTTGGGCCTAAGCTCGGCAGGACATGGCCCACGAACCACACGACAGGCTGCTGTACGAGCCGGAGACCTTCCGCATTCAGGGCGCGGTGTTCGAGGTGAACCGGGTGATGGGCGCGGGCTTTCTGGAAGCGGTTTACCAGGAGGCTCTCAGTCGCGAGTTCGAGCTGCGCTGCGTTCCGTTCGTCGCAAAGCCCCAGATTTCGATCACCTACAAGGGTGTCAGGCTGAAGCAGACCTATGAACCCGACTTCATCTGCTTCGACCGGGTGATCGTGGAACTGAAAGCTGTGCGGGAGATCGCGCCCGAGCATCGGGCGCAGACTGTCAACTATCTCAAGGCCACCGGATTGCGCGTGGCGTTGCTGGTCAACTTCGGCGGCCTCGGACGAGCGCCGGTGGAGCGATTTGCATTATAGGAACCACGGACCCACACAGACCCACACAGACATTGTGGTCCATCTTTCGGCCGGCTGACGGCCGGTCAATGAATGACGAGCTTCGCCGCCGGCAGGCGCCATACGCGTTCTGTCCGTGTGGGTCCGTGTGGGTCCGTGGTTCAAGCCTTCTTCACGCCGTCCATGAAGCCCGCGAATCTTTCGAACAGATAGAGGCTGTCCGTCGGGCCCGGGGAGGCTTCCGGGTGGTGCTGGACGGAGAAGACCGGGCGGTCGTTCAGCGCGATGCCGGCGTTGGTGCCGTCGAACAGGGAGACGTGGGTCTCGACCACGTCGGCGGGGAGGCTGTCGCGATCCACGGTGAAGCCGTGGTTCATGGAGACGATCTCCACCTTGCCGGTGGTCAGGTCCTTCACCGGGTGGTTCGCGCCGTGGTGGCCCTGCTCCATCTTCTTGGTCCGGGCGCCCAGCGCCAGCGACAGCATCTGGTGGCCCAGGCAGATGCCGAACACCGGGGCGCCGCTCTCCACCAGCTTGCGGATCTCGGGCACGGCGTATTCGCCGGTGGCGGCAGGGTCGCCCGGACCGTTCGAGAGCAGCACGCCGTCGGGCTTGCGGGCCAGGATTTCCTCGGCGGAGGTCTTGGCGGGGACCACGGTGGCGCGCGCGCCGATGGAGCTCAGCGCCCGCAGGATGTTGCGCTTCACGCCGTAGTCCAGGACCACCACCTCGTACTTCGGTTCGGCCGGCGGCCTGGCGTAGCCCTCGCCCCAGCTCCAGAGGCCCTCGTCCCAGACGAAGGGCTGCAGGCAGGAGGCGTCCTTGGCGAGGTCGAGGCCGACGATCCCCTCCCAGGCCCGGGCGCGGGCGACCAGCGCCTCCAGGTCGAAGCTTCCGTCCGGCGAATGGGCGATCACCCCGTGCGGCATGCCGCGCTCGCGGATGCGCCGGGTCAGCGCCCGGGTGTCGACGCCGGCCAGGCCCACCACGCCGCGGCGGGCCATCCAGGCCTGCTGGTCGGCGTCGGCGCGCCAGTTGGCCGGCCGGGTGGGGACGTCGCGGAAGATGGCGCCGCGCGCGGCGGTCTCGGCCGCGCCCGAGATCTGCTCGATGTCCTCGAGATTGGTCCCGACGTTGCCCACGTGCGGGAAGGTGAAGGCGACGATCTGGGCCATGTAGGAGGGGTCCGTCAGGATCTCCTGGTAGCCGGTCATGGCGGTGTTGAAGCACACCTCGCCCACCGCCTCGCCCACCGCGCCGACGCCGATCCCCTGCAGGATGGTTCCGTCGGCGAGGGCCAGCACGCCGGTGACGCCGGGCAACAGATCGCGGCTCATGGGGGGCTCCTCTGGGCGGTGATGACGGTCGCAAAAAGGCGGGCCGAGGTGAACCCCTGCCCGCCGCTCAAACGGCCGCGTAGGTAATGACTGGGCCGCCGCGGGTCAATGCGGCGCGCGGTCCGGATAGCCTACACCACGTCCCGCCGCTTCAGCTGCGGGGTGACGAACAGGGCGTGGCGCAGCTGGTCGGCCCAGCGGCGCAGGGCGGCGACGACCGACATGGTCATCACCACGGCGAAGATCGCGAACCAGAACAGCTCGCGTGCACGGCTCTGCGCATCGTGCTGCACCTCGTCGGCGGAGCGTCCACCCAACAGCGAGCTCACCCCGAAGTACTCCAGGCACGCGATCACCGCTACGGTGATCAACAGAGCCCCGCCCAGACGGAGCCACATGATCATGGCGCCCTACTCCCCCACCAAACGCGGCGCGCGAAACGGGGCCATTAGCATCTTGCTCCCGCGCCGTCAGGTCAAACCCAGGGTCGCAAGTGCAGATTTCCCGCCACTGCGTCTTCCGAGCACAATTGGCGCGGGCCGACTCGCCCGCTAAGACGAATCGCGGAGCAAGGTCCAGACTGGAGCGACGTGAGCGGAGGCCTATTCGACCGTGCGCTTCGACGAACGGTTCCTGGACGAGATCAAGTCGCGCCTGCGCCCCTCCGACGTGATCGGCAAGACGGTGAAGCTGCGCAAGCAGGGGCGCGAGTATGTCGGCCTCTCGCCCTTCACCAAGGAGAAGACGCCCTCCTTCTACGTCAACGACGACAAGGGCCAGTTCTTCGACTTCTCGTCCGGCAAGACCGGCGACCTGATCACCTTCCTGCAGGAGACCGAGCGGCTCTCCTTCGCCGAGGCGGTGGAGCGGTTGGCCGCGGAGGCGGGCGTGCCGCTGCCCGAGGCCGATCCGCGGTCCGTCGAGCAGGAGAAGAAGCGCCAGGGCCTCGCCGACTGGCTGGAGTTGGCCGCCCAGTGGTTCGAGGCGGAGCTGCGCCGGCCCTCCGGACGTGAGGCGCGCGCCTACCTGGAGCGGCGCGGCCTGCCGGAGAGCGAATGGGCGCGCTTCCGGCTGGGCTTCTCGCCCACGGGCCGCACCGCGCTGAAGGATTATCTGGTGACCAAGGGGGCCCGGCCCCAGGCGCTGGTCGAAACAGGCCTGCTGGTCGCGCCGGAGGGCGGGGGCGCGCCCTACGACCGTTTCCGCGACCGCATCATCTTCCCGATCGCCGACCCGCGCGGCCGGGTGGTCTCGTTCGGCGGGCGGGCGATGGATCCCCAGGCCCGCGCCAAATACCTGAACGGCCCGGAGACCGTCGTCTTCCACAAGGGGAGCAACCTCTACGGCCTCTCCGAGGCGCGCAAGATGCTGGCGGCCGCGCCCTCGGGCGAGGACCCGCCGCTGGCGGTAGTGGAGGGCTACATGGACGTGATCGCCTGCCAGCGGGCGGGCGTGCCGGCGGTGGCGCCGATGGGCACGGCCTTGACCGAGGAGCAGATGGAGATGCTCTGGCGCCATCACCCGGAGCCCACCCTCTGCTTCGACGGCGACCGGGCCGGGCGTCAGGCGGCGGCCCGCAGCATGGACCGCGCCCTGCCGCTGCTGAAGCCTGGCAAAAGCTTCAAGTTCGCCATCGTCGAGGGCGGCAAGGACCCGGACGAGGTGCTGCGCGAGCAGGGCGCGGCCGCGCTGAAGGCGCAGCTCTCCCAGACCACGCCCTTCGCCGAGGCGCTGTTCATCCGCGAGCGGGACCTCGAGGCGCTGGACACGCCCGAGCGTCGGGCCGGGCTGAAGGCGCGCTTGCGGACCGCCGCGGGCCTGATCGCCGACAGGGACCTGCAGCAGGCCTATCGCGACGACCTGCTGGGCCGCCTGGACGCCCTGTTCGCGGCCGCGCGGCCGGAGCGCATGGCCGCGTCAACGGGGGTGAACCGGCGTGGTGAATTCCGCCGCGGCGGCCGCGACTTGCCGCCCCTGGGCTCGACGCCCGAGGGCAAGGCTGCGGCCAAACGCCTCGCCCGGACGCTCGCCCCGGCGGCCGCGGCGCTGGCCATGGGCGCGCTGTCCGATCCGGCGCTCCTCGACGAGCATCTGGAGGACGGCTTCACCGCCAAGGGCTTCGGCGAGCCGGGGCTCGGAGATTTGGTGAAGGAAATCATTCGCCTCCGCCTGGACTCGGAGCATCTTGACTCCGGCGTTCTGCAACGCCATCTGGCCTCGTGCGGATTTAGCGCGCTGTTGACAGACATCGAACGGGCCGCTGCGACTTCGGGCGCGCCCATGCTGAAAGATGATGTCTCCCTCGATGCGCGGAGATCCCAGTGGTCGCGTGGCTTCGCTGCTCTTGCACGGGCGGCGGCGCTGGACGACGCCATTGCCGCCGCCAAGGGAAACCTGAGCGGTCGAGAGGACATGGCGGCGTTCGAACGCCTGAAGGCTGAACGAGACGCACTGAAACGCGCGATCAGAACGGGAACGATTTGGATGGAAGACGGGTCGTAAGGTCGCGGGGCCTCGCGGGTCGTCCGCCACGCACCATGTTTTCGGCCGCCGCCCTGCCAGGGGGTGAACGAGCCGGCTTTGGAGATTTAGATGAGCACCAACACGGCCGAAGCGGAAGCCCCGGAATCCACGGGCAGCGATGGTCCGCTCCTCGACCTGACGGACGCCGCGGTCAAGAAGTTCATCAAGCAGGCCAAGGCCCGCGGCTACGTCACCATGGACGAGCTGAACAAGGTTCTGCCGTCCGAGGAGGTCACCTCCGAGGCGATCGAAGACACCCTGGCCATGCTTTCCGAGATGGGCGTCAACGTCGTCGAGGCGGAAGAGGACGCCGAGGGCGGCGAGG
>CBJNAS010000003.1:0-30900 GCA_966434565.1 uncultured Phenylobacterium sp. | reverse complement strand
GGGTCGTTGGTGTCGCCGAACGCGATGCCGTCGAAGGTGACGTTGAACTGGCCGTCCTGGAAGCCGCGCATGGTCAGCTTGTTGTATTCGCCGACGCCGCCGCCGTTCGAGGTGATCCCGGACACGCTGGGCGCGATGTGGGCCACCGTGGTCCAGTCGCCGACCTTGGGCGTAGCTTGCTCGATGAATGACCGGCCGATGATCGACTCCGGCTGCATCTCGTCGAGCGAGCCCTTGGTCGGGGCGTCGGCGGCCGCCTTGTTGCGTTCGGCGACCACCACCACCTCGCCCACGCTGGCGCCTTCGCCGCCGACCCCGGTCAGCGGCTTCGGCGCTTCGGCCGCACCTGCCGCGCCGCCGGCGAAGAGCACGATGAGGCCCGCCCCGCAGAGCAGGCGCAGGCGCGCGGAAACAGCATTCGACGTCATGGATTTTCCCCTCTCTCCAAGGGGCGCGCGCAGAGCCGGTGACGGCCCAGCGACACACTCAGGCCGCCCATGCGCCCGATCGGCGCTGGTGACACGGGTGCTGCACGCCCCTGGGGGCGGGGCTATTGATGAAGGTCAGTCCCAGCTCAAGTGAAGTTGCCGCGTCAGTTCGACGACAATTTTGCGACATCATTCAGTTCGCCGTGCAGTTCGCGCCCAGTCATGTCTCCTGAGACGTCGAAATTATTTTTCAGATTAGCGACTTGCGGATATATAAAACCTACGCGTGTCTACATGACGCCAATCTATTAGAAGACACAGGCCGAGGACATTGAAAAAATTCAATGTGGCTCCGGGTTCAGCGCGCAAATTCCGTGTTGTATGTGCCGCCGAACAAGCCTGGGCGCCGCCCGCGGCGTGTTGCGATGAGCCAGGCGGGGGCTGATCATCATGGCGATAGGACGCGTCGGCCCGGCGGCCCTGATGGCGCTCGCCTGCACCGGCCGCGCGCAGGCCCAGACCCCGGCGCAACCCCCGCCCGCAAGGGTCGAGGGCCTGGTCGTTACGGCCGTGCGGCCCCAGGTCCAGAGCCTGCTCGACCGCAAGGTCTACACCGTCACGAGCGACCTGCAGGCCCACGCTGGCGTCGCGGCGGACGTGCTCAACAAGATCCCGTCTGTGACTGTCGACGCCGACGGCGCAATCAGCGTGCGCGGCGACCCCAATGTGACGATCCTGGTGGACGGCAAGGCCTCCGCCCAGTTCACCGGTCCGGCCCAGGCCTTGAGCCTGCTGCAGTTTCCCGCAAGCGACATCGACCGCATCGAGGTGCTCACCCATCCGCCCGCCCAGTACAAGGCCGAAGGAAGCGGCGGCGTCATCAACATCGTCACACGCAAGACCCGTCGGGCGGGCTTCGTCGGCTCCGCGCGGGCGAGCTTCGGCCAGGAGGGGCGGTATGTGCTGGGCTTGGACGGCGCCTACAACCGCGGTCCCTTGAAGCTATCGGCGGGCCTGGGCGTTCGCCAGGATGCCAAGGACCGGCTCACCACCTCCGACCAGACCACCGTCGATCCGGACAGCGGCGAAACGGTTCGCGCCCGCCAGAGCCTGGACGAGCGGCTTCGCCGCCGTATTCCCAACGTAAGCGCCACCCTCGGCTACGATCTGAGTCCGAGCCGAACGCTCGGCGCCACGTTCAGCCACCGCGAGCTCAGCGGCGTCCGCTGGTTTGACCAGCACGACGAGACGGGACCACCCAGCGGGGCGCTCGCCGCCATCACCGACCGTCACAGCGATGGCCGCGAATGGGAGTCGGCCGACGCCAAGGGCGTGACCTTCGAGCAGCGGCTCTGGCGGCCGCACGAGACGCTGAGCGCGTCACTGCAGAGAAGTGTCTACCGGGAGCGTGAACCCTATGCCTACCGCAACACCTACACGCTTCCGGCGCAGGCCCCGACCTTCGACACCCTTCGCTTGAGCCTCGATCTGGTGAAGTCCGAACTGAGCGTCGACTACGATCTGCAGTCGGCGAACGATCGCGAGCTGAAGCTCGGGATCGATCTGGAAGCCGACCGCAATGCTTACGATGACGTCGGCGACAACCTCGATCCGGTCGCCGGCGTGCTCATCCCCAATTCCGCGATCGCCAACCACTTCCGTTACCGCCAGCAGGTAGATGCGGCGTACGCCGACTATCAGCGCCCTTTCGGCGCTTGGCGGCTCGACGCCGGCCTGCGCATCGAGGCGACGCACGTTTCTTTCCGTCAGATCAACGGCGAAACCGACGGCGGCCGAAACGATGTCGGCGCCTATCCCAGCCTGCACCTCGACCACCGCCTCGGCGAGGACGCGAGGCTCTCCGTCGCGATCAGCCGGCGGGTGACGCGGCCAGACCCGCAAGCGCTCAACCCCTTTGCCGACACCCAGGACACGCACAACCTTCGCGCCGGCAATCCCGACCTGAAGCCGCAGGACACCTGGTCCTATGAAGTCGGCTGGCTGCACGAGGCGAAGCTCAGCTACGGCGCCACGGCCTATTATCGCTTCGATCGCAACAGCTTTAGCGAGGTGGTCCAGCCCATCAGCGCCGACGTCGTCGTGACCACGAAGGAAAATCTGCCCAAACGCCGCTCGGCCGGGATCGAACTCCACGCCGCCGGCCGCCTGGCCCCGGGACTCAGCTACAATGCGAGCGCCGACGCCTTCCATGCCCAGGTGAACGCCGGGGGCTTGGGGGGCTCGGGCCTGGCGAGCGCGACCGGCGTGAACATGAAAGCCAGCGTCGACTGGCGCCCGACCCCCGCCGACGACGCCCAGGTCTCGTTCAGCCGCGCCGACCGGCGCCTCACGCCGCAAGGCTTTGTGGAGCCGACGAACCTGGTGAATCTCGGCTATCGGCATGAATTTTCCCCTGCGGTCTCTTTGGTGGTGACGGTCGCCGACCTCTTCAATGGCCAGCGGCAGATCCGCCACGTGCTGTCGCCAGCTCTGACGGAGGTCTATGAACGCCGGCAGTTCGGCCGAGTCGCGTACGCCGGTCTGGCCTACAGTTTCGGGGGGCCAAAAAAGGCGAAGTCGGCCTTCGACTACGATCAGTAGCCCCCGCTGCCGCGGGGTTGCGGACGAGCCGCCTTCGTTAACACGACCGTCTGACCGAACTGATGATGTCGCGTAGAGTACAAGCGCGGGGGACAAGTTCGCCGCAAGGAGGGCTTAAGATGAGCGTGCGCGAGCCTGTGCTGATTCCCGTCCCGATCGGCGAGCTTCGGCCGACACAGATGACCGTCGGGCGCCGCGAAGTCGAGGAGAAGCGGCGCGTCTGGCGCGAGCGCGCGAACAGTGACGGGCCAGAATTCCTGGGCCGCCACATGATCCCCGTCCTGCTCGGGCCGAAGGGTCGCCGCTATGTCATCGACCACCATCACCTGGCCTGCGCGCTACAGGCGGAAGGCGTCGCCGAGGTGGCGGTGAATGTCGTCGCCGACCTGAGCGGGCTCTCGAAGCCGGAATTCTGGGTCTATTGCGACAACCGCGGCTGGTGCCATCCCTTCGACGCCGAGGGCGCGCGCCGCAGCTACAACGAAATCCCCAAGAAACTCGACCAGCTGGCGGATGATCCTTACCGCAGCCTCGCCGGCGAGCTGCGGCGGGCTGGCGGGTTCGCCAAGGAGATCACGCCCTTCGAGGAGTTCACCTGGGCCGACTTCCTCCGTCGTCGGGTCAAGCCGACGTTGCTCGCAAACGACTTCGGCGCCGCTCTGACCAAGGCGCAAAAGCTTGCCCACAGCCGCGCCGCGGGCCATCTGCCCGGTTGGTGCGGCCCCGTGTGATCACGCGCAGCGATATAGCCCACCGCATCGGCTCGTCGTGGTCCGCCACATTGAAGATCGCCAATGTGGCGTCCACAGCTTCGCAATGATGCGGATGCAGGTTGGCGTCCGCCTTCTGCAGGTCTGTTCGTGCGACCGCAAGCAACCCTGCGTCTAGAGGAACCCAAGATGGACAACCGGACTGAAGACGCTCCGGCCAAAGTTCCAGCGGTCACGCTCGGCTTTTGGCTCGTCAAGATCCTCTGCACGACGCTCGGAGAAACCGGAGGCGACACGGTGTCCATGACCTGGCTCGGCGAGACCACGCCGGCGGCGGGGAAGTTCGGCGTGAACGGCTATCTCGTGAGCACGGCGCTGTTCGGGGTCCTGCTGGCGATGCTGGTCTGGGCGCAGATCCGCGCCCGCCGCTTCAACGCCTGGCTCTACTGGGCCACGATCGTCGCCTCGACAACCGCAGGCACCACCCTCGCCGACTTCTGCACGCGATCTCTGGGGATCGGCTATCCCGGCGGCTCGCTGCTTCTGCTCGGCTGCGTGCTCCTGTCCCTCTTCGCCTGGCATCGCGCCCTCGGCAGCATCGCCGTCGACACGGTCACCGGGCCGCGTCAGGAGACGTTCTACTGGATCACCATCACCTTTTCGCAGACCCTCGGCACCGCGCTCGGCGACTGGGTGGCCGATGCCGGCCCCGGCTATTCAGGGGGAGCGCTGGTGTTCGCGGCCGGGCTGCTGGCGCTTGCAGCCTTGTATTTCTGGACGCGGACGAGTCGCGTCCTCCTGTTTTGGGCGGCGTTCATCTTGACCCGCCCCCTCGGCGCGACCATCGGCGATTTCTTCGACAAGCCGATCGCAAAAGGCGGTCTCGACGTCAGCCGTCCGGTCGCTTCGCTTGTGCTGGCGGTCGCGATCGTAACCCTGATCATCGTGTTGCCGCAGCGTGCTGGCGGCCACCCGCGCGCCGAACGGATCGCGTGAGCGGCTTTGCCGAGGGCTCGGCAATGCGTGCAATCCGCGCCGCCCTCGCCGCTCTGACAATCCTTGCGCCCGGAGCGGCGTTGGCAGGGCCGCCGTTCCTCACCGACGACCCGACGCCAACCGAGACCGGCCACTGGGAGATCTACGCCCCGGAGTTCGACGCGGCGGGCGCGGGTTCCACCTTCGACGGCGCGTTCGGCGCGGAGCTGAATTATGGCGCGACTCCGGACGTGCAGCTCACCCTCGGCCTGCCCGCCGCCTACGTCCACGACGACACGGGCTTTCATGTCGGGCGGGGCGACCTGAAGCTTTCGGCCAAGTACCGCTTCTACCACGACGAGGCGAACGGCGTTTCCGTCGCCGTCTTTCCAGGCGTCACCGTGCCGACCGCACGCCGTGGCCTGGGCGCCGGACGGCTGACGGCGCTGCTGCCGGTATGGGGGCAGAAGGATGTGGGCGCTTGGTCCGTCTTCGGCGGCGGCGGCTACGCGCTCAATCCGGGTTTCGGCAACCGCAACTACTGGACTGGCGGAGTCGCGCTCGGCCGTGCGTTTTCCGACCAGTCATTTGCCGGCGTTGAGGTGGATCGCCAGGGCGCCGACACCGTCGAAGGCCACGCCTCCACGAGCCTCGGCCTGGGGGCGATCATGCCGTTGAAGGCGCCGCTCCGGCTGCTCGCCTCCGCGGGACCGACGTTTGTCGACGGAAAGAGTTCGCGCGCCTTTCACGTCTTCCTGGCGCTGGGTCTGGAATTCTAGCCCTATCGGGGAAGCGGGCGCTCTCGGCGGCTGTCACGGGCTTGTCTTCCGCGCGGCCTAGCTCGCCGCTCGTCCTCAGTGGAGAACCGGGCCTTGCAATCCCTGCGCCGCATCACACTTGCGCTTTCCTTCGCTGCGGCCTTTGCGGGCGCCGCCCAGGCCAGGCCGCACAACCTGATCCTGTTCGTCGCAGACGGGCTGCGCTCGCGCATCGTCAGCCCGCAGACCGCGCCAGCCATGGCCGCGCTGCGGGGCGAGGGTGTCGACTTCGAGAACAGCCACTCGCTTTATCCGACCGTCACCACGCCGAACGCCTCGGCGCTGGCGACCGGCCGGCTGCTGGGCGACACCGGTGACTTCGGCAACGTGATCTATGCTGGAGCGCAGTTCCCGCCGCCCTACGTCGGACCGGTCGCGGAGCTCGAGGACGACGCGATGCTCGGGCTGATGAACGAGCGCTTCGGCGGCGACTATCTCGGCGCCGAGAGCCTGCTGCGGCTCGCCCGCGCGAAGGGCTATGCTACCGCCGCGGTCGGCAAGCTGGGTCCCGTCGCCATCCAGGACGTCAGCGCCCGCGACGGCCAGGGCGGGCTGGTGATCGACGACCTCACCGGTCGCCCGGACGAGGGCGGCCTGCCGTTACCGCCCGACGTCGCCCGCGCGCTCGCCGCCGCCGGCCTGCCGGGGCGTGCGCCCGACCGGGGTCTCAACAGCTGGCCGGGCGCCTACAACATGCCGGGCGTTCAGGTGGCCAACCGCGAGCAGCAGGACTGGTTCGTCGGCGTCGTCACACGCGTGCTGCTGCCCAGATGGAAGGCCGAGGGGCGGCCGTTCATGATGGTCTACTGGTCACGCGATCCCGACGGCACGCAGCATAACCAGGGCGACAGCCTCAATTCCCTGCGGCCGGGGATCAACGGCCCGACCTCGCTGGCCGCCATCCGCAATGCCGACGACAACCTGGCCTCCCTTCGCCGGACGCTGGACGAATTGGGCCTCGCCGAAGACACCGACATCGTGGTGGTGGCTGACCACGGGTTCTCGACCGCGGCCAAGTCGAGCACGACGAGCGCGGCGGTCCGCGCCCACTATCCCGACGTCGCCCCTGGCAAGCTGCCCCCGGGCTTCCTGGCGATCGACCTGGCGAAGGCGCTGCAGCTGCCTCTGATGGATGGGGCAGGCCTGCCCGTCGACGTGGCCCACGGCTTCCGACCCAAACGCGCGGCCCTGCTGGGCGGGGACGCGGTCCATCCGCAGATGGTGGTTGCGCCCAATGGCGGCTCGGATCTGATCTATTTGCCCGGGCCGTACGCCGCGCAGCTCGCCCGGCGCACTGTCGGTTTCCTGACCACCCAGGACTATGTGGGCGCGATCTTCGTCCGCGACGACCTTGGCGACATCCCCGGAGCGCTGCCGACCAGCGCGATTGGCCTGTCCGGTCAGGCCCGCACGCCCGCGCCCGCCATCGTCGTCAGCTTCCGCAGCTTCGGCGATGGCTGCCCCGATCCTGAAATCTGCGGCGTGGAGGTCGCCGATACCGAGCTGCAGGAGGGCCAAGGCATCCACGGCTCGTTCGGCCGCCAGGACACGCATAACTTCATGGCCGCCGCTGGCCCGGATTTCCGCAAGGGCTATGTCGACCAAGCGCCCGCCAGCAACGCCGACATCGGCATGACGATCGCTCACCTGCTCGATCTGCCCGCGGCAGCCTCGGAGCGGACAGGGCGCGTGCTCGGCGAAGCGCTCGCAATGGGCTCGCGCGATATTCCGGCGGTGCGGCCGATCCTGACCAGTTCCGCCCCGGCCGCGAACGGATTCCGCACCGTGCTCGTCGGGCAGAGCCTAGGCGCCCATCGTTACTTCGACGCCGCCGGGGCGCCGGGTCGGGCCATCGGGTTGGAGGCGTCGGACGCGCCGCCGCCGATCGCCGCGCGCTAAAGCGAGCGGAAACATCCGAAATCATGTCGCAGACGTCGCAATTGCGCTAATCAAACGATGCCGGCGGCGTGGATGCGCCGTCCGCCTTGACCGCGGAGGCAGCGCTGTGAATGACGAACAACCTGCTTCGCCCGAATACCAGCAGTTGCTCGCAGCAAAGGCCTCCAAGCTCGAGGACCTGCTGAAGCGCAAACCCGGGCAGAAGCACTACAAGCGTAGTCTCAAAGCCTTCCTGGAAGCTGACGCGAAGGCCCAGAAGGCGTTGCTGCTGCGCCTTGAGGGCGTCTCGGCGGGCGCTGAGCGGCCCCTCCCATGACGTGTCGTTAGGAGCGGCTCTTGGCTTCGGTCGCGGTCTACAGTCCGAAAGGCGGGGTCGGCAAATCCTCCTGCGCGGTGAACCTCGCCTATCTTGCCGCCGCGGTCTCGAAGAGGCGCACGCTCCTGTGGGACATCGACGCCCAGGGCGCCGCCAGCTACCTCATGGGCGCGCAACGGGCGCGCGACGAGGCGCGCAAGGTCTTTTCCAGGGACATCGAGCCGGCGGAACTGGCAGGCTCCAGCGCCTATCCGCGGCTCAGCGTGCTGGCCGCCGACCCGAGCCTGAGACGCTTGGAGATCCAGCTTGTGGAGGAGGACGCGCGCAAGCGCCTGCGCAAGCTGATCCGTTCGCTGGAGGGGACCTATGACCGGATCGTCATCGACTGCCCGCCCGGCGTGAGCGAGACCAGCGACCAGGTCTTTCGCGCCGTGGACCTGGTGGTCGTGCCGGTCCCGCCCTCGGCGCTCGGGCTGAGGGGCCTGGAAGACGCGGTCAGCCAGATGCGCAGGCGGCGCGATGGCGGCCCGCCCGTGCTGCCGGTCTTCTCGATGGCCGACATGCGCCGCAAGCTGCACCGGGAGATGCTCGCCGCACATCCCGACTGGCCGGTCATTCCGTATGCCAGTGCGGTCGAGCGCATGGCCACCGCCCGGGCTCCGCTGGGCGCCTTTGCGCCGAAGCACGCGGCCGCGCGGGCTTTCGGGACGCTCTGGGCGATGGTCGAGGCGCGGCTCGTGGAGATCGAGCGGGCGGCGGCTGTCTAACGCACCTGACGTCGCGGCGCGACACCGGCCGCAGCGCTGAGGGACATCCTTCACAATAGAGCCCGGCGGGGCCGCCGAGGCCAGAGAAGACACAGATCTGTTACGACGCGGCCCTATGGCCTTGTCGACCTCAGGAGCCGTTCATGCAGATCGTGGGTCGGATTGCGGTGGCGGCCCTGTTGTCGCTCGCCCTCGGCAAGGCCGGCTTGGCGGAAGAGCCGGCGCAGGCCATTCCCACCGGGCAGGTCGTCACGCCGACCGCCGCATCCGGGTCGATCTTCACCACGCTTGACCCTGAGCTGCCGGACGCTCCGGGCTTCGTCGCCGGCCAAGCCTCCGCCCTCGCGCTCTCGCCGGACGGCCGCACGCTTCTGATCCTGACGAGCGGGTTCAATCGCCTGAACGACGCCACCGGCGCGGCAATCCCAAGCCAGTCCAGCGAATACGTCTTCGTCTATGACGTGAGCGGCCCCGCCCCGATCAAACGGCAGGTGTTGCGTGTCGCAAACACCTTCCTGGGGCTCGCCTGGAATCCGCGGCGCGACCGCTTCTATGTTTCCGGCGGGGTCGACGACCGGGTGCTGGAATTCGCCCCCGGCAAAGCCGGATACGCCCAGAGCCGCGTGTTCCCGCTGGGCCATCGCGGTGGGCTCGGACTGGTGGTGAAGCCGGCGGCGGCGGGGCTCGCCGTCAGCCCCGACGGCTCGCGACTGCTCGTGGCCAATTTCCAAAACGACAGCGTGACTTTGATCGAGCTTGCCGCCGGCGTGACTCGCGAGCTCGAACTCCGACCCGGGATGCTGTCGCCCGCACGCCGCGGGCAGCCGGGCGGGACTTTCCCCCGCGCCGTCGCCTGGACGTCGAACAGCCGCGCCGTGGTCACCAGTGAGCGCGATCGGGAGCTGATTGCGCTCGACGTGGGTCGTCGAACGCCCAGGGTCGCGGCGCGACTGGCCACGCGCGGCCAGCCCGTCGCTCTGACCGTCAACCGCTCGGGCTCGCGCCTCTATGCCGCGCTGGACAACAGCGACAGCGTCGTCGTCGTGGATCCGCGGCGAGCGAAGATCCTGGAGACCATCGCCACGGCGGGGCCCCCGGCGCTGCTGGGGAGCTTGGCGCGGTTGGGCGGCGCGGGCAGCAACGCGCTGGCCTTGACCCCCGACGAGCGCGCGCTGCTGGTGAGCAACGGGGGGGAGAACGCCATCGCCGTGGTCCGACTGGATTCCGTCGCTACGGGCGGCCGCACGCCGCGGCCCAAACGGCGGGGCGAGGATGAGGACGACGATCGCGCGCCAGCTGCTGTCCGTTCCCAAGTCATGGGCTTGATCCCGACCGGCTGGTACCCCACGGCCGTGGCGATCGCTCGGGACGGCCGGCGCATCTATGCCGTGAACGGCAAGAGCAACACCGGACCCAACGCCGGCGCCTGCCGAGATGGTCTGGCGCTCGGACCCGCAAGCCGTGTCTGCGAGGCGCACAACCAGTACGTCTGGCAGCTGGAGAAGGCAGGGTTCCTCACCCTGCCCACGCCCACGGAGCTCGGCCTGCTCACGCGGCAAGTGGCCCGCAACGACGGCTTTCCCGGCGCGCGCGACTATTCCAACTCCGAGGCTGTGATGGGCTTCCTCCACCGGCGCATCCGCCATGTGATCTATGTCGTCAAGGAGAACCGGACCTACGACCAGGTGCTCGGCGATCTGGAGGTCGGCGACGGCGACCCCAAGCTCGCCCTGTTCGGGCGCTCGATTACGCCCAATCAGCACGCGCTGGCGCGGCGCTTTGTCGATCTCGACAACTTCCGCGACGCCGGCGAGAGCAGCAATACGGGTTGGAACTGGACCACCGCCGCGCGGACCAACGACTTCACGGAGCGCGAAGCACCGGTGAACTACGCCGGGCGCGGGCTGCAGTACGACCAGGAAGGCACGAACCGCAACATCAACGTCGCGCATGCGACGCTCGCCGCGCGCAAGGCGGCCAACCCTGACACGCCGGATGATTCTGATCTCCTGCCGGGCGCGCGCGACGTGGCCGCGCCCGATGGGCCGGCCGGCGAGAGCGGCCGCGGCTACCTCTGGGATGCGGCCATGCGCGCTCGGCTGAGCGTCCGCAACTGGGGCTTCTATGGTGATCTCGTCCGCTACGATCCGCCGGCCCGCCCCGCCCAGATCCCGCTCGAGCGCGAGCCGTGGAAGTCCGGTCTGCGGGTGTTCTTCCCGTCGAACCCGAGCTTGCTGGCGATCTCCGATCCCTACTATCGCGGCTTCGACCAGGCGTTCCCCGACTACTGGCGTTTCCGCGAATGGGCCCGGGAGTTCGAAGGCTTCGAAGCCAAGGGCGAAGCGCCCAGCTTGATGCTGGTCCGCTTGCCCCACGACCACACAGGCGCGTTCGACCGCGCGATCGACGGCCTGGACACCGTCGAGACCGAGGTCGCCGACAACGATTACGCCCTGGGCCTGCTCGTCGAGAAGGTGGCGCACAGCCGGTTCGCCAGCGACACCCTGATCTTCGTCGTGGAGGATGACGCACAGGACGGGCCGGACCATGTGGACGCCCACCGATCGGTGGCCTTCGTCGCCGGCCCGTACGTCCGCCAGGGAGCCGTCGTGTCGCGCGGCTACACCACGGTGAACCTGGTGCGCACCATCGGCGCCGTGCTGGGCCTGCCGCCTCTTGGACTGAATGACGCCATGGCCGAGCCGATGGGCGATGTGTTCGACATCCAGGCGTCCGGCGCCTGGGCGTTCGACGCCAAGGTCCCGCCTGTCCTGCGGAGCACGCGCCTGCCGCTGCCGCCGCCCACCCAAGCCGAGCTCGGCTGTCTTGTCCGGCCCAAGCGACCGGGGGCCTATTGGACCGCCGCCATGGTGCGGCAGGACTTCTCGCAGGAGGACCGGCTAGACACGGCGGCCTACAACCTTGCCCTTTGGCGGGGCCTGAAGGGCGATGAGCCCTATCCGGCGTCCCGCGGGGGCGCGAACCTACGCGACGGCCGCGCGGAGCGGCTGGCCCGGTCCAGCCAGGCCTGCGGAGATTGACGCCCTTGCTCGACCAGATCTTTGCGGTCTTCGCCCAGCGCGGCGCCGATCGCTATGGCGAGGACGTCACGCAGCTTGAACATGCGCTGCAATGCGCCCGGCTGGCGGTTCTGGACGAGGCTCCCGACAGCCTGGTCGCGGCGGCCCTGTTGCACGACTACAGCCACCTGTTCGAAGCGCGAGGCGACGCCGCCGAGCGCGACGGAGTCGACGCAGGCCACGAGACCCACGGGGCCAGGCTGCTCGGGCCTTGGTTCGGACCGGAGGTGACGACCCCCATAGCCCTGCACGTGGCCGCCAAGCGTTATCTGTGCGCAGTCGAGCCGGACTATGAGGACAGCCTCAGCCGGGCCTCGGCCCTGAGCCTGAGGCTGCAGGGGGGACGCTTCACGCCCGAGCAGGCGCAGCGCTTCGAGGCCGCACCTTTCGCGGCCGACGCGGTGCGGCTTCGCCGCTACGACGACGCCGGCAAGTGCGTGGGGGCCGACGTCCCGCCGCTGGAGGCCTACGCGGACCTGCTGCTTGCCCGCTGTGGCGGCGCTGACCGCTGACCGGGTCACGGGCCTCGGGGGCGTGGTCGAAAACTTAGCGCGCGCACAGGGTGCGGCTCGCGCCCCGGCTGGTCCACGCGAATCCGCCGTCCGCCTCCAGCACGGCGACGCTCGCGGGCTGCGTCATCGCGACTTCTCCGGGTCAGGTGAGTGCGCGCGCGGAGGCCCAGAAGGCGCGCGGCCAGGTTGACGTAGACGATCAGCATGCCCATCGCCGCCGCAGGCGCGGTGTCGCCGGCGTCGTCCATGTTCAGCACCGCCACGGCGGCCAGCGGCATGTCGGGCGGATAGAGGAACACGGCCGCCGAGACCGTGGTGGTCGCGGCGACGAACAGGTAGACGGCGATCTCGACCAGGGCCGGCGCGCAGAGCGGGGCGATGACGCGGCGCAGCAGGGTGAGGCGGCTGCGGCCCAGCGCGCGCCCGGCGGCCTCGAGCTCGAGGTCCAGGGCCTTCAGCGCCGAGACGCAAGCGAGATGGGCCACGGTGTAGTAGTGGACCACGGTGACCGCCACCAGGATCGCGAAGGTCCCGTAGAGGCCGAACAGCGGGTTCGCCGGGTCGTCGAAGAAGAGCACGTAGGCCAGGCCGAGCGCCAGGCCTGGCGTCGCCGCCGGTGCGAGGGCCACGGTCGCCGCCAGCCCGCGCAGGGGGCGGGCCGCCGCCGTGCGCTCGGCCGCGTAGGCGCCGAGGAAGGCGGCCGGGACGCCCAGGCTTGCGACCGCCAGGCCCAGCAGCACCGAGTGGCCGATCGCCGCCCAGCCGCCGCCGTCGAACCGGTCGAGCCTGTACTGATCGAGGCTCAGGCTCAGGTCGTAGGGCCATCGCCGGACCAGCGCCGCCCACTGGCAGACGCCGAGCAGGCCCGCGATCGCCGCGCCCACGAGCGCAGAGCCGATCCCCAGGCCGGTGTCGCGCACCCGGTCCCGCGGCGGCCGGTAGGGCGTGGCCCGGGCCGAGACCAGGGCCGCCTGCCGGCGCGCGGCCAGCCGCTCCACCGCGACGGCCAGCAGGCTGGGGACCAACAGGAAGAGGGCCGCGACCGCGCCGGCCTGGAAGTCCTGGCGACCGACCACGGCCCGGTAGACGTCCAGCGCCAGCACCTCGAAATCGCCGCCCACCACCTTGGGCGCGCCGACGTCGGCGATGGTCAGCGAGAACACCACCACGCCGGCGGAGACCAGACCGTGGCGCGCGCCGGGCAGGGTGATGCGCCAGAAGGTCCGCCAGGCCGGCGAGCCGAGCAACGCGGCCTGCTCGTAGAGCCGTCCGTCGGCGGCGGCCAGCGCCGTGCGCAGGAGCACCAGCGCGTGCGGGAAGGCCGCGACCGCGTCGGCGACGAGCACGCCCTGGAATCCATAGATGGTTCGGCCGCCGAACAGTGGCATCAGCAGGCCGTGGCGGCCGAACAGATAGACGAGAGCCAGCGCGGGCAGCAGGGACGGGATGAGCAGGGGGATGCCGGCGATCGCCTGCAACAGGCCCTTCAGCGGAATGCGGCTGCGCTCCAGGGCGAAAGCGACCAGAAAGGCGAGCGGCAGGACCAGCGCCGTGACGCTGGCGCCCAGCACGGCGGTCGAGGCGAGCGCGCGCGCCAGCCCAGGCTCGCCCAGGTAGCGGGCGAAAGGCGCGAGCGTCAGCGCGCCGTCGTCCCCGGTCACCGCGCGCACGGCCAGCACGCCCAGCGGCGCCGCCAGGAAGACGCCCATGGGCGCCAGGAAACCCAGCAGGGGCAGGCTCGCCGCCAGCCGCCGCAGCGCCATCATGGCCAGGTCTCCGGCAGCAGGCGCAGCCGCGCCTTCGGCAGGATCAGGCCCACGGCCGCGCCGACCTCCGGCGCCGCGCTCGCGCCGGCCAGGTCGATGATCAGCCGCGCCTCCGGGACCGCATAGGGCGTGGCCTCCACACGCACGATCGCGCCCGTGAACGTACGGCCGACCACGGCGGCCGGCAGGCACGGCTCTCCGTCCTTCGCCAGGCGTACGGCTTCCGGGCGGATGATCGCCGTGACCCGCGCGCCCTCGGCGTGGCCGTTCACCTCGGCGCTGACCGGCGCCTTGCCCCAGAGCCGCACGGTTCCGGGCCCGGCGACCTCGGCCGCGATTAAATTGGCCGCGCCGACGAACCCCGCGACGAAGGCGGTGGCTGGGCGGTGATAGATCTCCTCCGGCGTCCCGGCCTGGACGATGCGCCCGGCGCGCATCACCGCGATCCGGTCGGCGATGGCCAGCGCTTCGGCCTGGTCGTGGGTCACCATCACGGTGGTGACGCCCAATCTCTGCTGCAGCGCCTTCAGCTCGCCGCGCAGCCGCTCACGGATCAGCGGGTCCAGGGCCGACAGGGGCTCGTCCAGCAGCAGGATCCTGGGCTCGGTCGCCAGCGCGCGGGCGATGGCCACCCGCTGTTGCTGGCCGCCGGACAGCTGCCGCGGCAGGCGCGCGCCGAAGCCGGCCATGCCCACCGTGGCCAGCAGCGCCTCCGCCCGGTCCCGCCGCTGGCCTGCGCTTGCACGACGCAGGCCATAGGTCACGTTCTGAGCGACGCTCAGGTTGGGGAACAGGGCGTAGGACTGGAACACCATACCCACCCCGCGCTCGGCGGGCGGACGGTCGCTGACGTCGCGGCCCTCGATTTCGATCGCGCCGGCGGACTGGGTCTCGAGTCCCGCGACAAGACGGAGCAGGGTCGTCTTGCCGCAGCCCGACGGGCCGATCAGGCAGGTGAAGCCGCCCGCCTCGACCTCCAGGTCGATGTCGTCCAAGGCCGCCGCCGCGCCAAAGCGTTTCGTGAGGCCCCTAACTCTGAGCGTTGGGTGGAGCAGGGTCATGGCCGGCGCTCCGGCTTGTCGGCGAAGCGGCGGGTCCAGTCATCGATGATCTGGTCGCGGTGCGCGGCGGTCCATCTGAGGTCGATCGGGGCGAGGCGGCTGGCGTAGTCCGGCGGCAGGCCGGGCGGCGGTCCCGAGCTCGCCGGGTCGGCCGTCAGGGCGAGGTTCTGGCCGTAGAGCCGCATGGCTTCGGGCGACATGGCCCAGTCGACAAAGGTCCTGGCGGCCTCGGGATGGCGCCCGCCGCGCACCAGGCCCGTGGCCTCGAGGTCCCAGCCGACTCCTTCCTTGGGGATCACGACCTCGATCGGCAAGCCCGCGGACTTCGCCTGGGCGGCGCGGTAATCCATGGAGATCCCGATCGGGATTTCGCCGCTCGCGGCGTCCTTGCAGGGCTTGGAGCCGGAGTGGACATAGCTCGCCACATTGCGGTCCAGCCGCTGCATGAAGTCCCAGCCACGGGCTTCGCCGAACATCTGCAGCCAGGCGCCCACGGCCAGCAGGCCGGTGCCGGAGGACGCCGGGTTCGGCATGGAGATCATGCCGCGATAGACTGGCCGGGCCAGGTCCTCCCAACTTTCCGGCATCGGCAGGCCGCGCCTCTTCGCCTCGACGGTGTTGACGCAGACCGCCACCGACCAGAGCGCTTCGCCCGTCCAGTGCGGCGGCGACTGGCCGTCGCGGAAGCGCGGCGAGAGACGAGTGATTCCCCGGGCGGCGTAGGGCGCGAGCAGGCCGGCGCGGTCCAGCGCGATCATCGAGGTGGCGGCGAGCGCGAACACCACGTCGGCCCGCGGCGCCTTGCGTTCCGCGAGCAGCTTGGCGGTGACGACGCCTGTGGAGTCGCGCACCCAGAGCAGGTCGACGTCTGGATGGGCCCGCCGGAAGCTCGCGGCGTAGGTGGGCAGCTGGTCGGCCTCGGCCGCCGTGTAGACCACCAGCCGTTGCCGATGACTGCAGGAGCCGAGCGCCAGCGCCGTAAGCGCCCAGGAGAAGGCGAGCAGGGTCTTGCGCATGCCGTCCCTCCCCGCGGCGCTCGAGCCGGGTCGTGGTTAGGCCGGGGGCCGAGAAGCGGCTACCTCGGTTTTGTGACCAGCGGCCTCGCCCAGGAAGCCTCGCGCAATCGCCGGCTTCGGCGGGGGCAGGGGCACGGGGCTGTGGGCGCGCAGCTCGGCGACGATCTCCATGACCGCGCGCATCAGCCGCGTGCGCCGTTGCTCGGTAAGGCAGACGACGTAACCGGCGAGCTCCGGGGCGCCGGCGACCGGCTCCAGGGGCGCATAGGCGATCCGGGAATCCGGCGGGCACTCCGACGAGATGAACAGGCCGACGCCGAGGCCCAGCGCAATCCCTTCGCGGATGGTCTCGCGGGTGTGCAACTCCAGCACGTCCGCCGGGGTGACGTCCGCTTGGTGAAGCCATTGCTCGATCACCATGCGCGTGCGGGAGGTCGGCTCGCGCATCAGCAGGCGCGTGCTGGCCAAGGCCGTCAGTGGGAAGAAGGCGCCGGCCGCGTGCGGATGTTCGGCGGGCATGGCGACCATCAACCGGTCCGCGAACAGCGGCTCGTAACTGTAATGGTTGTCGCCGGGCGGGTCGCTGACGACGGCCGCGTCGACCTGGGCTTCGCGAAGCGCCTTCAGCGTCTCGCCCGCGTTGCCGATGCGGACCTGGATCATCAGGTCGGGAAACCGGCGGCGAAGCCGCTCGGCCAGCCGCGCGGCGTAGATCGGTGAATCCGAGCCCAGCCTGACCATGGCCGGCGCGTCGCCCGGATCCTCGCGCAGGAATTCGTCGATGACGCTGGAGGCCGCAAACAGCTGGCGGGTCAGGGCGAAGAGCTCGCGGCCGGCGGCGGTGAGCCTGAGCGGCGGCTTGCGGTTCTCGAACAGGACGACCCGGTGGCGCTCCTCCAACGCCTTCAGCTGTTGCGACAGGGTGGGCTGGGCCACGTTCAGGCGACGCGCGGCGCGGCTCACATTGGCCTCGCTCGCGATTGCGTGGAAAGCGCGCAGATGTTGGTGGTTCACCGCCACGACGAAATCGCCCCGCAGTCGAGCTGCACGGCATGTTCCCCAGCTCGGCTACACATTTATGACCGCGGCCCAGGCAGGCGACGGATTCGCCCTTATGCCGCTCGTCCCCGCGAAAGCGGGGAGCAAGGCTTTTTTTGTGTGCAAGTGGCGAGAATTGCAGCAACTCAGAAACAGAAAACACCTTGACCCCCGCTTTCGCGGGAAAGATCGGTGAAAAGCGAGTCTGGTCTGCTGTGATCTCGGGTTGAAATCAAGTTCATGGATCTGGAATTATAGCGGATTTCGCTACGGAATTATGACCATAGGCCGCGCCTATGCCATCTATTTAAAAGACATACTGGATATCGCCTGGGGCAATCGGGAGAACCCGCCCCGTCTGATCGCGCATGCCCTGACCGGCGGGGGACGGCGTGCGCGTCGCAGAGGGGAATTGCGATGAACACCAGGCTGAAGACGGCGCTTGTCGCCGGCGTATCGTTGGGCGTGATCGGCAGCTGGGCCGGCGCGGCCTGGAGCGCGGAGGCCTCGGCCGCCAGCGCCGGCGCGGCGGCGGTCTCCGAGATCATCGTCACCGCACAGCGCCGCGACCAGTCCATCCAGACCGTGCCGATGACGCTGCAGGCCTTCACGGACCAGAGCCTGACCCAGCGCAACATCACCACCGTCGACGATCTCTTCCGCTTCACGCCGAACATCGCGTTCGCCAAGAACGGCCCGGGCCAGGGCAACATCTACATGCGCGGCCTGAGCGCGGGCTTCGCCGGCAACCAGTCCAGCGCCACGGTGGGCAACTTCCCGAACGTGGCGGTTTACCTGGACGAACAGTCCATGCAGTTCCCGGCGCGCAACGTCGACCTCTACCTGGCCGACATGGCGCGGGTGGAGGTGCTGGAAGGACCGCAGGGCACGCTGTTCGGCGGCGGCGCCGAGGCGGGCGCCATCCGCTACATCACCAACAAGCCGAAGCTGAACGTCTTCGAGGGCAAGGTCGACGGCAGCTACGGCGTCCAGGCCCACGGCGACCCGGTGACGAGCTTCAGCGCGGTGCTCAACGTCCCCCTCATCACCGACCGGTTGGCCGTCCGCGGCGTCATCTACAACGACCACGAGGGGGGCTATATCGACAACGTCGCCTCGACCTTCACCCGGTCGAACCAGGACAACAACGTCTACTTCGGCATCAAGCCGAGCAATGGCGTCTGCCCCAATGGTCTGCCGGCCGGCAAGCAGACCGGCTTCTGCACCTCGCCGAGCTTCGCCCAGGCGAACAACTTCGCGATCGCCAAGAAGGCCTGGAACCCGGTCACTCGCGAAGGCATCCGCTTCGAGGGGCTCTATCAGCTCAACGACGACTGGAACGTGCTGATCGCGCAGAGCTTCCAGGACCTGGACGCTGACGGCCTGTCGGTCCAGTACCCGACCGGCTCGGACTTCCAGAAGCTCAATCCGCTGGAAGTCACCGCCTTCTCCCCGGCCTACGACAAGGACCGGTTCAGCAACACCGCCTGGACAATCAACGGCAAGGTCGGCGCGCTGAAGGTAATCTACACCGGCGGCTACATGAACCGGCATATCAACCAGCAGATGGACTACACCAACTATTCGCGGACCCTGTACGGGCAGTACTACGAGTGCACCGGCGGCACGTCCGGCCTGCTCGGCTCAGGGCCGCTGACCTGCTATTCGCCGATCACCAGCTGGCACGATGTGGTCAAGAACACCCACATGAGCCACGAGGTGCGGATCAGCTCGCCGGACGACTGGCGCCTGCGCTTCGTGGCGGGCGCCTTCTACGAGAAGTTCCGCATCTGGGACACGATGGACTTCAACTACAAGACCGTCCCAGCCTGCCGTGAGGGCAACAACCTGGCCATCGCGCTGGCCGGCGGCCCGACCTGCTTCGGCAACGACGCGCCCTATCCGGGCTCGACCGTCAACGAGCCGGGCCTGCGCCCCGACCCGACCGGCTTCGGCGAGGAGGTGCAGCGCGGCTACACCCAGACGGCCTTCTTCGGCTCGCTCGATCTCGACGTGATCCCCGACATCCTGACCCTGACGGCCGGGACGCGTTACTACCGTTACCGGGAAGACGAGGTCGGCTCGGTCTATCATACCAACGGCAGCTGCGTGAACACGCTGGTCTGCGCCCCTTTCAAGAACATCGACGCCGAAAATCTCAGCGTCACCTATTCCGGCTTCAAGAGCCACTTCGGCATCCAGTGGAAGCCGGAGAAGGGCACGATGTTCTACTACGTCTATTCGCAGGGCTTCCGTCCGGGTGGCTTCAGCCGCTTCTCGCGGGACACGGCGAAGGACGCCAACGGCGTGCCGCAGTACCATTCGCCGGTCGGCTATGCGCCAGATACGCTGACCAACAACGAAATCGGCATGAAGAAGGACTTCTTCGACCACGCGCTGCAGGTGAACCTGTCCGCCTATTACATGAAGTGGAAGAACGTCCAGATCGCGCTCTACCAGCCCTGCTGCCTGGGCAATACGACCTTCCTGGTCAATGGGCCGAGCTACACGATCAAGGGCGTCGAGGCGCAGTTCATCGCGCGGCCCTGGGAAGCGCTCACGGTGCAGGGCTCGGCGAGCTACAACGACAACACCCAGTCGAACTCGCCATGCCTGACCGACAACGAGCCGGCTTCGCCCAACCTCGGCCAGTGCATCACCGAGGTGAAGGGCAAGCCGTTCGTGAACCCATTCGGCGTGCAGGGCGGGATTTCGGCCTTCTCGCCGAAATACCAGGCCAACGTCGACGTGCGCTACGACTGGGACGTGAACGAATACCACGCCTTCGCCTCGGCCAACGTCAGCTACACCGGCGAGATGTGGACCCAGCCGGCGAACTACACGCCGTCGACGGATCCGAACGAGAGCCCGATCCCGGACACCACCTATCTGCGTTTCCACCTGCCGGCCTACACCACCCTGGGCGCGACCCTGGGGGCGACCCGCGACAAATGGACGGTGCGGCTGGTGGGTCAGAACCTGACCAACTCGCACGCCTCGACCTTCACCGGCACCACCCAGTTCATCGTCTCGGAGGTGCCGCTGCGTCCGCGGGTGATCAGCGTCAACGTCAGCGCGGCCTTCTGAGCTTGGCCACGACGGACCCGAACGGGACTAGGGGTGGCCGGCGACGGGCCACCCTTCTGCTTTGCGGATGACGATGCCCTTCGGACTTGACCTTCCGCCGGTTTCCTCCGTCGAGGAGGAGGTCGTGCGGCTCCGGCGGCTGCAGCACGAGGGCCGCCATGATGAGGCGCTGGCGGCGTCTGAGCAGCGGCTCGCCGCCCTGCCGGAAAACCGCGACCTGCTGCTGATCACGGCGGTGAGCCTGCGCCATCTGCGCCGCATACCCGAGGCTCTGGCAATGCTGCAGCGGCTCGAGCGTCTGCAGCCGCACTTCAGCCGCCTGCACCAGGAGCGCGGCCTCTGCTTCGTCCAGCGGAAGGACGCACGAGCGGCGATCGAGGCCCTGCTGCGGGCCGTGAACCTCAATCCGGCGCTGCCGAACAGCTGGAGCATGCTGGAGGGGCTGTACCGGATGACGGGCGCGGCGGCCGACGCGGAGACCGCGGCCCAGCACGTGGAGACCTTGAAAGCCCTGCCGGCCGAGGTGGTGACAGCGACCAGCCTGTTCTCCGACGGCGACCTCGCGCCCGCCGAGCAGATCATCCGCGCCTTCCTGCTCCGCCAGGGAGACGATCCGGAGGCCATGCGGCTGCTCGCCCGCATCGCCCTGGCGCACGATGTCCTGGACGAGGCGGAGCTCCTGCTGGGGGCCGTGCTCGCCGCTGCGCCGGACTACCGGGCGGCGCGATACGACTACGCCCAGACGCTCATCAAGCGGCAGAAGTTCTTCGAGGCCGTTCAACACATCGACCAGTTGCTCGCCGTCGAGCCGTCGCATCCCGACTACCGCACCCTGGCGGCCACGGCGGCCGTCGGCCTGGGCCAGTATGACCGGGCGCTGGCGATCTACCGTGGGATGCTGGCCGACATGCCCGGCTCCTGGGACGTGCCGCTGTGGATGGGGCATGCGCTCAAGACCGTCGGCCGCGTCCCGGAGGCGATCGAGGCCTACCGCGCCGCGGCGGCGGCTCGCGCCGATTTCGGCGACGCCTACTGGAGCCTGGCCAACCTCAAGCTCTACCGTTTCACCGACGATGAGCTCGCCCGCATGCGCGCGCAGGAGGCGTCGCCGACGATCGGGCTCGCCGACCGCTGGCACCTCTGCTTCGCCCTCGGCAAGGCGCTGGAGGACCGGGGAGAGTTCGCGGAATCCTGGAGCTATTACGAGCGCGGCAACGCCCTGAAGCGTTCCGAAAGCCGCTACAGGCCCGAGATCCACGAGACCAACACGCGGCTGCAACGCGAGGTGTGCACCCGCGTCTTCTTCCAGGCGCGCGCCGGGTGGGGCGCCGAGGCGCCCGACCCGATCTTCGTGATCGGCCTGCCGCGGGCGGGCTCGACCCTCATAGAGCAGATCCTCGCCTCACATTCCCAGGTGGAAGGCGTGCAGGAACTGGCCGACATCCAGCGGATCGTGCTGGAGATCGCGGGAACCAGCCCCGACGACGACGATCCGCGCTACCCGGCGGTGCTGGCCGACATGACTGCCGAGGACTTCCGCAGGCTGGGCCAGCGCTATCTCGCGGAGACGCGGGTCTACCGGACCGACAGGCCCTTCTTCATCGACAAGATGCCGAACAATTTCCGCCACGTGGGGCTGATCCACCTGATGCTGCCCCGGGCGCGGATCATCGACGCCCGGCGCGACCCCATGTCGTGCTGCTTCAGCAACCTCAAGCAGCTGTTCGCCCAGGGCCAGGAGTTCACCTACAGCCCCGACGACATCGCCCGCTATTACCGCACCTACCTGGCGCTGATGCGGCATTGGGACGACGCCCTGCCCGGGCGGATCCTGCGCGTGCAGCACGAGGACGTGGTCGCCGATCTCGAGGGCAGCGTGCGCCGGCTGCTCGACCATTGCGGCCTGCCGTTCGAGCCGGCCTGCATCGCGTTCCACAAGACCGCGCGCAGCGTGCGCACGCCCAGCTCCGAACAGGTCCGCCGGCCGATCTTCCGCGACGGCCTGGACCAATGGCGCGCCTATGAACCCTGGCTCCGCCCGCTCAGGACCGCGCTCGGCGACGCGCTCGCGCGCTACCGCGAATGACAAGGCCAGCCCCATGACGTCGGCGGAACGCTTCGACATGGCCGTGATCGGCGCCGGCATCGTGGGCCTCGGCCACGCGCTTGCCGCCGCCAGGGCCGGCCTGCGCGTCGTGGTGATCGAGCGCGACGCGCGCGCCAACGGGGCGTCGATCCGCAATTTCGGCTTCGTCACCGTGACCGGTCAGCCGCGCGGCGAAGTCTGGCGGCTTGCGCGCCGGACCCGGGACGTCTGGGCGGAGATCGCGCCCAAGGCCGGGATCGACATCGCGCATCGCGGCTTGGTGCTGACCCTGCGACGGCCCGAGTCCGTGGCGGTGGCCGAGGCCTTTCTCGCGACCGAGATGGGGGAGGGGTGCGCCCTGCTGGGCGCGACCGAGTTCCGGCGCGGCTATGGCCAGATCGCCGCGCCGGACGCCCTGGGCGCGCTGACCAGCCCGCACGAGCTGCGCGTGGATTCGCCCGCGGCGCTGCCCCGGCTCGCCAACTGGCTGGCGCGAGAGCACGGCGTCGCCTTTCGTTTTGGCGCGGCGGCCCTGACGGTCGCGCCGCCGCGGATCGACACCTCGCGCGGGCCGGTCTTCGCCGCCCGCGCGGTCGTCTGTCCCGGCGACGACTTCGCCAGCCTCTTCCCCGAGCGGATCGAAGCCTACCGGCTCGAGCGCTGCCGGCTGACCATGCTGCAGCTGGACTCACCGGGTGTTCGCTGGCCGGCGGGCGTGATGAGCGACCTCGGCCTCGTCCGCTACCGGGGCTACGCCGACCTGCCGCAGGCCGCTGCCCTGAAACGGCGGCTCGAGCTGGAGCAACGCGACCACCTCGCCCATGGCGTCCACCTGATCGCGGTGCAGAACGCGGACGGAACCCTGGTGGTGGGCGACAGCCACCACTACGACGACCTGCCGTCCCCATTCGCGCCGGCCGAGGCCGAGGCGCTGATCCTCGACGAATTCCATCGCGCGACGGGTCTCGCGCCGCCGGCGGTCAAAGCGCGCTGGACCGGCGTCTACGCCGTCACCAACACGCGGCCCTACTTCGTGGACGCGCCTTCGGCCGAGGTGCGGCTGGTCATGGTGACCAGCGGCACGGGCGCTTCGACGGCCTTCGCCATCGGCGAGACGGTGGTGGCCGAGCTCTGCGGAACGGGAGCATCGTCATGACGGGCATCAAGGCTGTGGTGTTCGACTGGGCCGGCACCATGGTGGACTTCGGCTGCCAGGCGCCGGTGGAGGCGTTGGTCGCGGCCTTCGCCGAGGAAGGCGTCGCACTGGCCGCGGCGGACGCCCGGCGGGACATGGGCCGGGCCAAGCGCGACCATGTGGCGGCCCTGATGGCCTGGCCCGGGGTCCGCGCGGCGTGGACCGAAGCCAAGGGCCGGCCGCCGGGCGAGGCCGACGTGGAGCGGATCTACCGTGCGCTCGGGCCGAAGATGGCCGCGGCGGCGGCGCGCTTCAGCGAGCTGATCCCCGGCGCGGCGCCGGTGGCGGCCGCGCTGAAGGCGCGCGGCGTCGGCGTGGGCTCCGGGACCGGCTACACGCGCGCCATGATGGCCGAGATCCTGCCGCGCGCCGCCGCCCAGGGCTATGCGCCGGACGTCGTCGTCTGCGCCGGCGACACCCCCTCGGGGCGGCCGTCGCCGCTGATGCTCTGGGAGGCCTTGATCCGGCTGGACGCCTGGCCGGCCGGTCTCTGCGTGAAGGTGGACGACGCCGAGGTCGGGATCGCGGAAGGACGCGCGGCCGGCTGCTGGACGGTCGGCGTCGCCGCGTCCGGTAACGGCGTCGGCCTCGGCCGGGCGGAGCTCGACGCGCTCGATTCCAGTGACCGCCGCGCCCGCGTGGCGCGGGCCGCCGAGGCGCTCCAAGCCGCCGGCGCGCACCTGGTCATCGACACGGTCGCCGACCTGCCGAGCGCGCTCGCCGAGATCGAGCAACGGATCGCCGCCGGGTTGCGCCCCGCCATCTGAACAGCGGCCCGTAGCGGGAAACCGCTCAGTCTGTATTGGGGGTTGAGAACGCAGTGAACTCGCCCCTTACCTATGCCTCGGGCGTCGATCGCTCCAGGTCAGCGGCGAACGGCCTCGCCGGCGCGTGCCGCGCTCAATCGTCGAGCGCCGCAACCCGGGGCCGAGCCGGCAGGCGGGCCACCTGACGGGCTTTTACGAGAACCTGGTCGAGCGGCTCTCCATTGAAGACGTAGTCCGCCAGGAACTGGTCAAGCCAATCGACTCCCTCGGCTCCTAGTCGTTCGGCCAGGGCGGCAGCGTCGGCGGCGCATGAGTCGCGCCAGCTCAGGCTCTCGTTCCCGCTTTTCGCGTGCAAGCCGGCCATGCAGGGCGCTCCATCTCGAGCTTCGCCGCAGGCCGCCTTTCAACGGCAGTTGCAGCTCCGCCATCATATGCGAACGGCTCTCCCGACGAAATAGGCCGGAGGATGGGGATCGCGTCGACGGGGGAATTGCGGCGCGTCGAGAGGGCCGGTCGATCACTTGCACCGCTGCCCACGACCGCATGCGCGAACTGCTGGCATTCCTGATGGAGGACTGCTGCGGCGGCAATCTCGAGATCTGCGCCCCGCTCATCGCCGTCGCCAGCCAGCGCTGCGAGGCCAAGGGCCGCTGCACCTAAAGGTCCGCCAGCCATAGCGTCAGCCGGCCGGGCGAAGATCCTGATCCAGCCGCTCGGCGAGGATCTTCCGGGCGCGGTAGACCCGGGTCTCGACGGTCTTGGCCGAGACGCCGAGGACGGCGCCCGCCTCCTGCTGCGACAAGCCTTCGAAGGCCGTGAGTAGCAGGGGCTCCTTCAGTTGCGGCGGCAAAGCGGCGATTGCGCGGTCGAGGCGCTGGGCGCGTTCGCGGCGCACGAGGTTCTCGTCCGCCGGCGCGGCCGGATCGGCGAGCTGCGCCGCTCCGGTCTCTTCCAGCGGCTTGGTCCCAAACAGCATCCTGCGCACCAGCGTGCGACGGCCGCGGTCGCGCGCCTTGTTGATCGCGATGGTGCGCAGCCACGCGGCAAACGGGCGGTCCGGGTCGTAGCGTGCGAGCGCGCTCCAGGCTTTGACGAAGGCCTCCTGCACGGCCTCATAGGCGTCGTCCGGATCGCCGGTGTAGCGGCGCAGCAGCCGGTAGAGGCCGTCCTTGTGCCGGCGCACGAGCTCGCCGAAGGCCCGGTCGTCGCCGTCCGCGGCGCGCCGGGCGAGCTCGTTGTCGGACGCCTCAGCGCCTGAAATCACTTGGCGTCTTCGGTCAGAGACTTGACGACCACGTGGTCGAACCTGGATGCCTGCTCGGGCGTCAGCACGCCGCGCATGGCCAGGACGTGCAGGATGGTCTCCTTCTGCAGCTCGCCCATCGCGTGGTGGAAGCGGTCGACCGCGGCCTGCACCTGCGGGCTGTAGGCGTGCTCGGCTTGAATGGCGCGGGCGAGGTCGGCGTTGGCGGCGCGCATCTCGGCCTGCAGCGCCTGGCGGCGCGCCGCGTGTTGCGCTTCGAGACCTGCGATCTGGCGCTGCTGCTCTGAGGTCAGGCGCAGCTCCTCATGCACGAGCTCATGGAGCGGAGCTTCCGGACGCATCCGCAGCCGCACATATTCCGCGCCGCCCCAAGCCCCGAGCGCCGCGAGGATGGCGGCGAGGAGCAGGGTCAGCGCAATGCTGCGCGTCAGGCTCATCCGGCCCCGTCCAGCAAGGTGGAGGGCGCAAGCTGGGCCGCGGTCGCGAACGCGCCGGCTGGACCTGGCGCATCGATCCCCGCGGTCGCGGTGGCGCCGCCGGTGGCGACCCCGATCGCCAGCGCGATGCCAAGCGCGCCCAGTCGCGCCGGACCGAGGGCCTGCAGCGTCTGCGCCTCGCGCCGGCGCGCTGCGATCGCGCGATCTACCGCAGCCTCCAGTCCGGCCAGCGACCGGTCCGCAGGCGTGGCGGCGAGCTCGCCCATGCAGTCGTCGAGGTTTCGCGTCATGCTTCGAACAGGTCCCTGTCTGTGCAGATCGATATAGCGTGGCTCACTGCGCCTGGAGGGCGACGATCTCGTTGTCGGGGGTCTTCAAAGTGAACCGCACCGTCTGTCCCGCCTTGGCCTCCTGGAGCGCTTGCGGGCTGGCCTTGAAGGTCATCGTCATGGCGGGCCAGCCGAGAGCCGCGATCGGACCATGGTGGAGGGTTAGGGTCCCAGCCTTCGCGTCCACGGATTTGATCTGGCCGACGCCCTCGGCGGTTGTCGCGACCGCAGGAGCGGGGGTCCCGGGCTGCGTGGACTGGGCGAAAGCGGGACCGGCGGCGAACAGAGCCACGAGGGCGAGGGCGAGCTTCATGCGGCGTCTCCACGGATAGAATTCGCGGAGTCTACGCGCCGCCCGCGCGCCATCCCTCATCGGGCTGGTTCACGCCGAGGCAGGCGGGGCCAGGGCGCCCAGGACCGCAACCAGGCCGAGAACCGCGAAGGCCGCCGCGCTTTCAACCGCCAGGCTGCGCCGCAGGGCCGAGAGGGCGGCGCGGGGGTCGCCCGCGAGGGCCGCTTTCAGCTTGGACGTCAGACGGAGCCGGTTGAGCGCCGCGCAGGCCAGCATCGCGGCGAAGAGCGCCAGCTTCACGATCAGAAGCCGGCCCCACAGCGAGCCCGCGACATCTCCGAGGTGGCCGGGGCCGATGAGGAACCAGCTGTTCACGAGGCCCGAGGCGACGATGACGGCGACGACGATCGAGCCCACGCCGGAAAACCCCGCGAGCGCGCGATGCAAGGCCTTGAGATCGCCGGGGTCGGGGGCGCGGGCGCCCAGCAGCAGGACCAGCATCAGGAGGGCGCCCAGCCACACGCCTGCGGCCAGCAGGTGCGCGACGTCGGCGGCGGTGTGCGCCAGTCCCGCCCGCCCCTCGTCCGCGGCGCCGTGCCCCGCCCAGGCCAACGCCACGAGCCCGATCGCGCCGAAGGCCGCCGTCAGCCCCCAGAAATGGCGCCCGCCAGGACGCGCGATCAAAATCTCCAGCGCCAGCAGCGCTGCGCCGACCCGGACCAGAATCGAGGTTCCGAAGCTCCCGCCCGCGATCACGTCGCGCAGGGTGGCGGGGTCCAGGCCGGCCCTGGGGTCGCCGGCCATCTCCCCGGTCTGCAAGACCAGGGTCGCGACCGCGGCCAGGGCGGACACCGCCGCGGCGGCGGCCAGCAGGCGCCGGAGCCGGTCAGGTGCGATCAGATCGACGGGGCCGCTGTAGAGGACGAACAGCGGCGCGCCAAACAGGGTCACGCCTGCGCCGAACGCCAGAAGCCGGACGAGGACGAGCGCGGCGTCCACCGCCTCAGCGCACCGTGAAGGTGAAGGCGCCCTGGACGCGATGGGTGTCGGCGGTGACCGCGTGCCAGCTGACCTTGTAGACCCCGGCCGACAGGGGCTCGGTCGGGGTGGCGACCAGGCTCTTGCCGTCGTTGGACACCGTCACTTTCGCGGGGGCGGCCATGTCGTTCATCTGCGGCATCGTGAGGGTGAGGCCGGAGAACTTTGGCTGCAGCTTCTCGCTGAACGTCAGGGTGAGATGCTTCGGAGCCGGCGCCGCGGCGTTCGGCGCCGGGGTCGACGTGAGCAGGTGGGCGTGGGCGGAGGCTTGCGTCGCCGCGCCCGCCAGCGCGAGCGCCGCGCTGGCGGCGATCAGGGTGAGCTTCATGGATTGGGTCCTTGCAGGGGTCGACAGGGTTACGCGCCAGCTCGCGGCCTCCCCTCAACCGCCACGAAAAAGGCGCTTGCCGATCGCTCCCAGCCCCGGTGAGGGATCGTGGCGGCCCGCGGCGTAATCCCAGCGCCCCAGGACATGGTGACGGGATCAGAGATGGCGACCATCGATCGGCGCGGCGTTCTTCGCGGCGCGGCACTCCTCGGCGGCAGCCTGGCCGCGGCGGGCGCCTGGCCCGCCTGGGCGCAGAGCGTGAGCGCGGGCGTTCCGGCCATGCCGACCTTGTCCGGCGAAGAGATCAAGCTCGCGGTCGAGCGCCGCTCGTGGACGGTCGACGGGCGCGCCGGCGGGGCGGTGCTGATCAACGGAACCATGCCCGGACCGCTGCTGCGGCTGAAGGAAGGCCAGACCGTCCGCATTGCGGTCGAAAACCGTATGGACGAGGAGACCTCGCTCCACTGGCACGGCGTGCTGACGCCCGCGCCCATGGATGGCGTGCCGGGGGTGAGCTTCCCGGGCATCCCGCCGCGCTCGACCTTCGTCTACGAGTTCCCGGTCGTCCAGAACGGGACCTATTGGTACCACGGCCATTCCGGCTTTCAGGAGATGGAGGGCCTGTTCGCCCCCATCGTCATCGACCCGAAGGGACCCGATCCGGTCGCCTACGACCGCGAGCACGTGGTCATGCTGTCGGACTTCAGCTTCACGCCGCCGGCGCGGATCCTGAAGAAGCTCAAGCAGGAAGCGGGGGTGTTCAACCACCAGCGCCAAACCATCGCCGGCCTGCTCGCCGGCAAGGACCAGACGCTGGCCGAGCGGACCCAGTGGGCCAGGATGCGGATGGACCCGACCGACGTCGCCGACGTGACCGGCGCGATCCTGACCTATCCGATGAATGGCCTGGGGCCGAAGGACAACTGGACGGGCCTCTTCAAGCCCGGCGAGCGGGTGCGGCTGCGCTTCATCGCCGCCGGCGCCCAGACCATCTTCGACGTCCGCATCCCCGGCCTGAAGCTGACGGTGGTGGCGGCTGATGGCCAGAACGTCCGGCCTGTCGAAGTCGACGAGTTCCAGATCGCCAACGGCGAGACCTATGACGTCATCGTCCGGCCGACCGAGGACCGGGCCTATGCGATCGTCGCCGAGACCGTCGACCGTTCGGGCATGGCGCGCGGCACGCTGGCGCCCAGGCCGGGAATGGCCGCCGAGGTCCCGCCGTTGCGCCGACGCCCCGTCGACACCATGCGCGACATGGGCATGGACATGGCGGCCATGCCCATGGGCAAGGCCGCCGTCGCGCCTCCGGCCACCCAGCCGCCTCCGGGCATGGCCCCGCCGAAGCCCCGCGGCTCTGACCTGATGGGCGCGATGGCCGGGATGCAGATGTCGATGCGCGACCCGATGAACGCGCCGCAGGTCAAGCTGGGCCCTGGCGTGGAGATGATCGCACCCATGCCTCAGGATCGCACCGGCGAACCCGGCCAGGGCCTGGCCAGCGTCGGTCACCGGGTGCTGGTCTACAAGGACCTCGTCGCGCTCGAGCCCAATCCGGACCCGAGGCCGCCTTCCCGCACGCTGGAGATCCACCTGACCGGAAACATGGACCGGTTCATGTGGAGCCTGGACGGTCGGCGGTTCAGCGACACCACCGGCCCCTACAGGTTCGGCGCCGGCGAGCGGGTGCGCGTCACCCTGGTCAACGACACCATGATGTCGCACCCGATGCATCTGCACGGCCACTTCTTCGAGCTGGCGGGCGGGCCGGAAGGCCGCCGGCCGCGCAAGCACACCATCAACGTCATGCCGGGGGGCAAGCTCAGCTGGGACTTTACCGCAGCCCCCGGGGACTGGGCCTTCCACTGTCACATGTTCCTGCACATGGCCGCCGGCATGTTCCAGGTCTTCGCCGTGCGTCCGCTCGAGGAACAGCCGGCGTGACCCGGCTGGCGATCTTCCTGGCCACCCTGATCGTCGCCGCGCCCGCCGCGGCGCAGACCATGGATCATGGCGACGGGCCCGAGGTGGGGAGCCATGCGGCCGACCGCTATTTCGATCCCGCCGCCATGGCCAACGCCCGGGCCATGATGCGCGAGGAGATGGGCGGGATGCGCCTCTCCAAGGCGATGCTGAACATCGCCGAATATCAGGCGGGCGCGAACGGCGGCGGCTACCGCTGGGATGCCGAGGCCTGGGCCGGCGGCGACCTGAACCGCGTCATGCTCCGCTCCGAGGGCGAGGGAAGCGTCAGGGACGGCCTCGACGCGGGCGAGGTCCAGGTCCTCTATTTGCGCGCGGCCGCCCGCTATCTCGACCTGCAGGCCGGCGTCCGCCAGGACTTCGCGCCCCGCGCCCGGACCTATCTGGCGCTGGGCGCCCGGGCGCTGTTGCCCTACTGGTTCGAGCTCGAGGGCGCGCTCTTCGTCTCCACCCAGGGCCAGGTGCTGGCCCGGGCGGAAGGGAGCTACGATCTGCGGCTGACGCAGCGGCTCGTGCTGCAGCCACGCGCCGAGCTGAACTTCGCCGCGCGCGACACGCCGGAGACTCGCACCGGGTCAGGCTTGTCCGACGCAGAACTCGGGCTTCGCCTGCGTTACGAGCTCCGCCGGGAGTTCGCGCCCTATATCGGCGTGACCTGGGACCAGAGGTTCGGCAAGACCGCCGATTACGCCCGCGCGGCTGGCGAGGACACCTCCGCCACAAGGTTTGTCGCGGGCCTGACGGCCTGGTTTTAAGCGGAAAACCGTCAGGAGGGCGGCCCCACCGCCGCGCCTGGCGGGCGTCCAAGAAACCTGAACATCAGCGGATCAGAAGCTCTGGCTGATCTTGCCGGGTCCTCCGTCGAAGACCAGGGCGCGGATCAGGGCAGATGTGGCGGCAGCGGCTTTCCATCGTGGACATAGGGCGGCGCATCGATCAGGACGAAGGCGATCCGACAGGGCTTGTCTGTGGCGTTGCGCCAAAGGTGGTTGGTGCCGCGTTGCACGACGACTCCCCCCTGGCGCACGGTTCTTTTCACGCCTTCGTCAAGTTCGAGCTCGACCTCCCCTTCGAGCACGATGCCGTAGTCGATCGAGTTGGTGCGAT
>CBJNAS010000002.1:0-40063 GCA_966434565.1 uncultured Phenylobacterium sp. | reverse complement strand
CCGACAAGGGGCCGATCGACTTCGTGCGCATCCTGCTGTTCCAGGACTTCACCCAGGTTATCAACCGCAAGGAGATGGACAAGCTTCCCGTGCCGTCGGCCACGCCGGGCGTGCCGCCGAGCAATGTGGTGGCCGAGCCGCCGACGCTCGCCCTGGCCGCGCCAGCAGCCGGCGCGGCGGATGCGGGCGCGGCCAAGCCCGGCCCGGCCGCCAAGCCGGGCGCTCCGACCTCCGCCGGCGCGACGGCGGCGACCGCGACCGGCGCGACTTCGGCTTCGAAGCACACCGAGGCGAAGGCCGCGCCCGCCGACGGCGCTCCGCCGAAGGCCAGGCCTGCGGCCGTCGCCAGGGCCGAAGCGACGGCCAAGCCCAAGGCCGCAGCCAGGGTCGCGGCCGACGCCGACGATGCGGCGGCGACCGGCGACACCTCGAAGAGCGCGTCCAAGACTTCGGCCGCGCACGCCAGTGCGCCCGGCGAGCCGAAGCCGACATCCGCCAGGACCGCGTCCGCGCACGCCGTCAAGGCTGGCGCCGAGGGGAAGGCGGCGCTCGCCAAGCTCCCCGGCGAGCACGCGAAGATCCCCGCCGACCACGCCAGGGCCGAGGGCGACCACCTCAAGACGGCTTCGGAGCTGAATGCGGCCGCCGCGGACAGGGCCGGAGCCGCAAGGCTCCACGACGGGAAGGGCGCCGAGCACAAGCTCCCGGCGGCTAAGCCTCTGGCGGCCAAAGCGCATGAGCCGAAGGCCGCAGAGGCCAAGCCGGCCGCCGCCAAACCGAAGCCCAAGCCCGTCGCCGCGGACGAGGAGCCGCCGCTGTGAGCGCCGCGCGCACCCTCGATCCGTGGCGCTGGCTGGGCGTCCCGCTGGTCCAGGCGCTCGCGGTCACGGTTCTCTTCGGCATCCCCCTGCGGCTGTTCGGCGTGCAGCTGCCGGAGCCGGTCTTTCCCATGCCGGTGGTCTTCGCCTGGGCGGTGATCCGGCCCTCGGTGCTGGCCCCGCTCGGCATCCTGCTCATGGGGCTGTTCCTCGACCTCTTTTGGGGCGGGTCGCTGGGCTTGTGGGCCCTGTGCCTGCTGATCGCCTACGGCGTGCTGCTGGCCGGCCGCAGCATGATGGCGGGCCAGAGCCGCACCATGCTGTGGGTCTGGTACGGGATTGTCGAAGGCATCGCCATGCTGTCCGGCTATCTGTTCATCATGCTCGACGACCGGTCGATGCCCAGCCTGCCCTCCGTCGGCTGGCAATACCTGGTGACCCTGCTCCTGTTCCCCTTCGCCTATCGGCTGATCGACATGTTCGAAGACGCCGACGTGCGGTTCCGCTGAGACCTGCGCCATGGCCGAACCGGCGATCTTCTTCGAGGAGGTCAACGAGCGTCAGGGCGTCTTCCACCGGCGCGCCTTCCTGACCGGCGGCTTCGTCGGCGCGGGTCTCCTGGCGCTCGGCGGGCGGCTGGCGCACCTGCAGCTGGTCGAGACCCAGCGCTACGCCAAGCTCTCCGCCTCCAACCAGTTCAACTTCAAGCTCATGCCGCCGCCGCGCGGCCTGATCGTCGACCGCAGCGGCGTGGTGCTGGCCTCCAACCGGCCGAATTTCCGGCTGATGGTGGCGCGCGACAAGGGGATGGACGTACCCGGCACGCTGAAGACGCTGGCCTCCTTCGTGCCGCTCGATGACAAGCGACAGTCCAGGCTCGTCAAGGACATCGCCGCCGCCCCGAAGCGCGCGCCGGTCGAGGTGATGGAAGACATGAGCTGGGAGCAGTTCAGCGCCATCAACCTGCGCACGCCGGAGCTGCCCGGCGTCACCGCCGACATGGGCGAGGTGCGCGTCTATCCGCACGGCGGGGCCTTCGCCCACGTGATCGGCTACGTCGCCAAGGTCACCAAGGACGACATCACCGACACCGGCCCGAACTCCGAGCCGATCATGCTCAACCCCGGCTTCCGTATCGGCAAGCAGGGGGTGGAGAAGGCCTTCGACCTGCAGCTGCGCGGCAAGCCCGGGGCGCGCAAGGTGGAGGTGGACGCCAACGGCCGCGAGGTGCGCGCCGATCCCGCCGGCGACATCCCGGCCACCCCCGGCCAGGAGATCAAGCTCACCCTCGACGCCGACATCCAGCTGCGCGCCGTGGAGGTGTTCGGCGAGGAGAGCGGGGCGGCGGTGATGATGGACTGCCGCACGGGCGACATCCTGTGCATGTTCTCCGGCCCGAGCTTCGACGCCAACCGTTTCGTGCGCGGCCTGACGGGGGCGGAATACCGGCAGCTCGCCATGTACGAGCGCAAGCCGCTGTTCAACAAGGCGCTCACCGCCACCTATCCGCCCGGCTCGACCTTCAAGACCATGGTCGCCATGGCCGCGCTGGAGGCGGGCTACGATCCCAGGACGGTCCACGTCTGCAACAAGGCCTGGCCCTGGGGCGGGCGGGTCTGGCACTGCGACGAGGCGCACGGGGCGCAGGACCTGAAGGGCGCCATCGCCACGTCCTGCGACATCTACTTCTATCAGTGCGCCTTGTCGGTCGGACCGGATCGGATCGCCAACATGGCCCGCCGGTTCGGACTGGGCGAGGTGTTCGACCTCGGCATTCCCGGCCAGAAGAAAGGCCTGGTCCCCGACACGGCCTATAAGCGCCGCACCTTCAAGAACGACCCCGTCTGGCATCCCGGCGAGACGCCCTCCATGGGAATCGGCCAAGGCTACACCCATCTCAATCCGCTGCAGCTCTGTGTCCAGGTCTCGCGGATCGCCAACGGCGAGAAGGCGCTGCACCCCAGGCTGGTGCAGTCGATCGGCGGGGTGGAACAGCCGCGCGGGTCGGCCTGGGGCGATCTGCCGGTGAACAAGGACCACCTGAAGTTCGTGCGCGAGGCCATGGCCGCGGTGACGAGCGGGAACGGCACCGCCGCCGCCGTTGCCGACATGGGCCTGGGCGACATCAAGATGGCCGGCAAGACCGGCACCGCCCAGGCGATGAACTATGGCGGGGGCCATGGCGCGCACGGCGCGGTCGGCGAGTGGCGGTTCCGCGACCACGCCTGGTTCATCTGCTTCGCCCCCTATGACGCGCCACGCTATGCCATGAGCGTGCTGGTGGAGCACGGCGGGTTCGGCGCGGGCGCGGCGGCGCCCAGGGCGCGAGAGATCATGCGCGTGGCCTTGTTGAAGGACCCCGAGATCCGCGCTCGCATCGAAAAGCCGTTGCCGATGCCGCAGGCCCCCACGGGCCCTGCCAGCGGCGACGTGGTGCCCGACCTGCCGCCGACGCCGATCGATCCCAATGCGCCGCCCGGGGTCACCGCGCCGCCCGAGGGACAGCCCACATGACCGTCTCTGCCCTGACCCGCCCCGGCGAGCGCGACCGGCTGATCGTCAAGCTCGCCGAGATCGACTGGATCTTCTGCCTGGCGCTGTCGCTGATCGCCATCGCCGGCGCCATGATGCAGTTCTCGATCGCCGGCTCGTCCTGGATGCCGTGGGCGGCGCCGACCCTGATCCGCTACGTGGTCTTCTTCGGCATCATGATCGTGCTGTCGCTGATCGACGTCAGGGTCTGGTTCGCGCTGGCTTATCCGATCTACGCTATCGGCCTGGTGCTGCTGGTGCTGGTCGACCTGGTCGGCCACCACGCCCTCGGCGCTCAGCGCTGGCTGCAGTTCGGGCCGATCCAGATCCAGCCGTCCGAGATCATGAAGATCGGCCTGGTGCTGGCGCTCGCGCGCTTCTACCACGGGCTCTCCGGCAAGAAGGCGCAGTTCTCCTGGGCGCTGCTGGTCCCGGCCCTGCTGATCGTCGTGCCTGTCGGCCTGGTGGCCAAGCAGCCGGACCTGGGCACCGCCATCCTGATCCTGCTGACCGGCGGCATCGTCGTGGTGCTGGCGGGGCTCTCCTGGCGGATCATCGCCGCGGGCGTGCTGGGCGGGGGGATCCTGGCGCCGCTGGTCTATTTCTTCGCCATGCACGATTACCAGCGCGCGCGGATCACCACCTTCCTGGACCCGGAGGCGGACCCCTCCGGCGCGGGCTACCACACCCTGCAGTCCTCGATCGCCATCGGCTCGGGCGGGCTGCTCGGCAAGGGCTACGGCCTGGGCTCGCAGAGCCAGCTCAACTTCCTGCCCGAAAAGCAGACCGACTTCATCTTCGCCACCCTGGCCGAGGAGTTCGGATTCGTGGGCTGCGTCTCCGTCCTGGCGCTCTACGCCGCGGTGATCTTCATGGCGTTGCGCACGGCTTACGTCAGCCACAGCCACTTCGGCCGGCTGGCGGCGGCGGGCATCACGGTGACCTTCGCCCTCTATGTCCTGATCAACGGCTCGATGGTCATGGGCCTGGCGCCGGTGGTGGGCGTGCCCATGCCGCTGCTCTCCTACGGCGGCACGGTCATGCTGACAGTGATGGTGGGCTTCGGCCTGGTCATGTCGGTGCGCGTGCACCGCTACGCCGAGGTCACCAGCGGCAAGGGCACGCTGCTGTAGGAGGGAAGCACGGACGACACGGACGTTATCCGCTCGCCGTGGTCATCCGCGCATTTGACCGGCCTTTGGCTGGTCGATTTCTTTGGTCGCGCCGTATAGCCGTGAAACTTCCGTGTTTTCCGTGAATTCCGTGGTTCCAAAAACAGGCTTTCACGCCACCCGATAGGCCTGCTCAGTGGCCCGCACGAGCGCGTCCACGACGCCGGGCTCGGTGGAGGCGTGGCCCGCGTCCCAGACGATCTCGAAGCGGGCCTTCGACCAGGCGGTCTTCAGGCGCCAGGCGGCGTCCATCGGGGTGACGACGTCGAAGCGGCCCTGGACGATCCAGCCGGGGATGTTCTGGATCTTGTCCACGTTCTTCAGGATCCAGCCTTCCTCCGGGAAGAAGCCGTGGTTGGCGAAGAAGTGGCACTCGATGCGCGCGAAGGCGATGGCGAAGTCGATCTCGTTGAACTTCGCGGGCCTGGCCTCGGGGCCGCGGATCGACATGGTGTCGCCCTCCCACTGGCTCCAGGCGGCCGCGGCCTCGGCCTGGATGCGCCGGTCCGGCGAGGTCAGGCGCTTGTGGTAGGCGCGGATCATGTCGCCCCGCTCCGCCGGCGGAACCGGCGCGCAGAACCGCTCCCAGGCGTCCGGGAACAGCATCGAAGCGCCCTCCTGGTAGAACCAGCGCAGCTCCCGCTCGGTCAGCAGGAAGACGCCGCGCAGCACCAGGCTCTCCACCCGCTCAGGATGGGTGATGGCGTAGGCCAGCGCCAGGGTGGAGCCCCAGGAGCCGCCGAACACGCTCCATTTGTCGATTCCCAGCCGCTCGCGCAGCCGCTCGATGTCGGCGATCAGCGCCCAGGTGGTGTTGTCCTCCAGGCTGGCGTTGGGGCGGCTCTTGCCGCAGCCGCGCTGGTCGAACAGCACCATCCGCCACTTCGCGGGATCGAAGAACCGCCGCATGGTGGCGTTGATCGCCCCGCCCGGACCGCCGTGCAGGATCACGCAGGGCTTGCCGTCGCGGCGCCCGCATTCCTCATAGTAGATCTCGTGCGGCCCGCCCGCGGGCATCCAGCCGGCGGCGAACGGCTCGCTTTCCATGAACAGCCCGCGCCGATGGGCGCCGCCGGAGACCATGGGCGAGAGCGTGTTGCGTTCCATGCCGCTATCTATGTCCGGAACGGGGGAGCGCTTCCAGTCGCCTTGTCGCCGCGAAGCCGCGGGCAGGGAGGAAATGCGGCCGCAAGGCCGAGGCGCGGCATTTCCGCGGGACAGCAGGCAGGGATTCGGCTTAACCGCGGCCATGACATCCACGCCGAAGAAGACGGGCTGGGGCTTGGTCCTGCTCCTGGGCGGCCTGACCGCAATGTCAGCGCTCGCGATCGACATGTACCTGCCCAGCCTGCCCGCGATCGGGGCCGACCTGCACGCCACCGCCGCTCAGACCCAGTCGACCGTGGCCATCTGCCTGGCAGGGATGGCGATCGGCCAGCTGCTGTGGGGCCCGGCGTCCGACCGCATCGGGCGCCGCGCTCCGCTGCTCCTCGGCACGGCGATCTATGTCGCAGCGTCAGCCACCTGCGCCCTGGCCGTTTCCGCCCCGATGCTGATGGCCGCGCGCTTCGTCCAGGCGCTCGGCGCCTGCACCGGGCCGGTGATCGCCCGCGCGGTGGTGCGCGACCGGTTCGATCACACCGAGACCGCACGCACGCTGTCGCTGATGATGCTGATCATGGGGCTGGCGCCGATCTTCGCTCCCCTGGCCGGCGGCGCGCTCCTGGCGTTCGGCGGCTGGCGGACGATCTTCTGGGTGATGGGCGGCTATGGCCTGCTGATGGGGCTGGTCGTGCAGCTCAGGCTGCAAGAATCGCGCTCCCCCGAGGCGGCAATCCAGGCGCGCTCCGTGCATCCCGTCAGGGGTTATGTGAGCCTGTTGCGGCAGAGGCGGCTGGTCGGCTATGCCCTGGCGGCTGCTCTGAACGGAGCCACCCTGCTCACCTATATCGGGTCCTCGCCGGCCTTGCTGATCAACGACTACGGCATCGCGCCATCGGCTTTCGGCTGGGTGTTCGGCGTCAACGCCATGGGCGTGATCGGGGCCAACCAGTTGAACCGATATCTGCTGCGCCGCTGGACCCCCGACGAGGTGCTCGCCCCCGCGAGTTGGGTCGCGCTCGGCTTCGCCGTGCTGCTGGCCCTGGCGGCCGTCACCGGGGTGGGAGGACGCTGGAGCGTGCTGCCGCTGCTGTTCATGGTGCTTGCGAGCTACGGCTTGATGCAGGGCAACACCATGGCCGGCGCCCTGGACGTGGAGCCGCGGCGCGCCGGCGCGATCTCCGCCCTGCTCGGCGGCCTGGCGTTCGCCGCAGGCGCGCTCTGCGCCTGGCTCGCAGGCGCGCTGGAGGACGGAACGCCGCGGCCCATGGCGCTGGTGATTCTGGCCGCGGTCGCCGGCTCGGCGGCGGCCGTGCATGCGCTGGCGCTCAGATCCCGGACCCGCTGACGGCCCAGGCGAGCACGGCCCAGCCCGCGAGGAACAGCACCCCGCCGATGGGCGTGATCGCGCCCAGCCAGAACGGCCCGCCGAGCGAGAGGGCGGCCAGGGTTCCGGTAAAGATCACCACCCCCGGCAGGAACAGCGGCGGCGCGAAGCGAGCCCGCGCCGCCCCGGCGCGGATCAGGCCGAGGCAGGCGAAGCTCGCCAGCACGTGCACGAAGCCGTACTCGGCCCCGGTCCGCGCCCAGGACTGGGCCCGCAGGTCCGCCAGGCCGTGCGCGCCGAACGCGCCCAGCAGCACGCAGAGGAAGCCGAGGATGGCGGCGAAGGTCAGCCAGGCGCGCATGGCGCCCAGATGCCGCAGTTTCCGGTCGAGGTCGATGGGAAAGGATCGCTCGAGAGACCCGGCGGCGGGAATGCGTTCGTCGCCGGGCCTCCTACTCGAGGGGCTTCGTGCCTGACTTTCGCCAGACCACTGGAATCAACTTGCAACGGCGGCAGCGGTTCCGCTTCCCTTGGTTGGTGTATGCGCTGCGAAAAGCGCACGCTCATGCTCATGCAGGAGGCGTGAGATGAAGAAGTACCTGATCGAGCGCGAGATCGCCGGCGTCCACTGCCTGAACGGCGAACAGCTCAGGGACGCGGCGGCGACCTCCAACGCGGCCCTGGCCCAGCTCGCGCCACGCGTGCAGTGGGTGCAGTCCTTCGTGACCCCGGACAAGACCTTCTGCGTCTATCTGGCGGAGGACGAGGCGGCGGTGCGTGAGCACGCGCGGCTGAGCGGCTTCCCGGCCAACCGCATCACCGAGGTGACCGGCGTCATCGACCCGACCACCGCCGGCTGAGGCCGTTTGCGGGCCTCAGTCCTTCGCCCGCTCCTGATAGGAGCCGTCCTCGGTCAGGATCACGATGCGGGTGCCGACGGCGATATAGGGCGGGACCATGGTCTTCAGCCCGTTGGAGAGCACCGCGGGCTTGTAGGAGGAGGACGCCGTCTGGCCCTTCACCGACGGCTCGGTCTCGACCACTTCGAAGGTGGCGAGCCTGGGCAGCTCGAGCGCGATCGGCACGCCCTCGTGGGTCGACAGCATCACCTGGGCGCCGTCGGTCAGGTAGGGCGCGGAGTCGCCCACCACGTCTTCGGAGGCGACCACCTGGTCGTAGGTCTCCGGATTCATGAAGTGGAAGCCCTCGCCGTCCTGGTAGAGGAAGGTGTAGGCCCGGTCGTCGACGATCGCGCGCTCGACGGTTTCGGTGGTGCGGTAGCGTTCGGAGATCTTCACCCCGTCGGAGATGCGGCGCATGTCCAGCTGGGTCACGGGCGTGCCCTTGCCCGGGTGGATGTTCTGGGCGCTCAGCACGACGTAGAGCTTGCCGTCGATGTCGACGACGGCCCCTTTGCGGAGGGAGCTGGCGGAGACCTTCACGTGATCTAGTCCTCGATGATGTTTTGCGGCGCGACGATGGGCTCGCGATTCCGCTAATCAATTTGGTGTCGCGCCCCTATAGCGATCTACGACGAAATCGCCAGTCTTTCCCGGGTCGCACCCTTGTCCCCTCCGAAGTCTTCGCCCTGGTGGGCCCCTGAGCGTCATCGCGACCGTCGGCCGTTCCTGGCGGCCCGGGGCGACATCCGCCGGGCGGTGCGCAGCTGGTTCGAGGAGGACGGCTTCGTCGAGGTGGAGACCGCGGCGCTGCAGATCTCGCCCGGCAACGAGGCGCACCTGCACGCCTTCGCCAGCGAGGCGATCGGGCCCGCGGGCGAGCGCCGGACGCTGTTCCTGCGCACCTCGCCGGAGTTCGCGGCGAAGAAGCTGCTGGCCGCCGGCGAGACCCGGATCTTCGAGCTCGCCCGGGTGTGGCGCAATCGGGAGCAGGGGCCGCTGCACCATCCGGAGTTCACGCTCCTGGAATGGTACCGCGCGGGCGCGCCCTACGAGCAGCTGATGGCGGACTGCGCGGCCCTGCTGCGGCTCGCGGCCGAAACTACCGGCGCGGAGCGTTTCGCCTTCCGCGGCCGCAGCGTCGATCCCTTCGCCGAACCGGAGCGGGTGACGGTCGCCGAGGCCTTCGAGGCCTTCGCCGGCGTTGACCTGCTGGCCAGCGTGGGCGCGGACGGCGAGACGGATCGTGACCTCCTGGCTGGGGCGGCGCGGAGGGCGGGGATCCGGGTGGCCGACGACGACACCTGGGCCGACGTCTTCAGCCGGGTGCTGGTCGAGCGCATCGAGCCGCGCCTGGGGGAGGGGCGGGCGACGATCCTGTGCGAATACCCGGCCGCCGAGGCGGCGCTGGCGCGGCCCAAGGCCGCCGACCCGCGCGTGGCCGAGCGCTTCGAGCTCTACGCCTGCGGGGTGGAGCTGGCCAACTGCTTCGGCGAGCTCACCGACGCGGCCCTGCAGCGCATCAGGTTCGAGGCGGAAATGGCGGAAAAGGCCCGAGTCTACGGCGAGCGCTATCCGATCGACGAGGATTTCCTCGCCGCCCTCGGCCAGATGCCGCCGGCCAGCGGCGCGGCGCTCGGTTTCGACCGGCTGGTGATGCTGGCCGCCGGCGCGCAGCACATCGAGCAGGTCCTGTGGAGCCCGGTGGGGGGTTGAAGCGACCCCTCCCTCCCCTTTATGGGGAGGGACCGCTCCCCGCAGGCGAGCAGGGCGGGGAAGTGCGGGACAAGCTCCGTGCTCGGCGGTTGGCCCTGACTTCCCCACCCCTGACCGCTTCGCGGTCGTCCCCTCCCCATGAAGGGAAGGGGCGTTGTGCTCCAGGTGAAATGCCGCTCGCCAAGACCCTTCGTACGCCCGAGACCCTCGCCGCGGCCGGCCTGATCGCGCCGGACCGGGTTCAGGCGCTCTCGCAGGTGGCCGCGCACTATGCGGTGGCGATCACGCCCGCCATGGCCGAGCTGGTCGATCCGGCCGACCCCAAGGACCCGATCGCGCGCCAGTTCGTGCCCGATCCCCGCGAGCTGGACACCCGTCCCGAGGAGCGCGCCGACCCCATCGGGGACGCCGCCCACAGCCCGGTTGCGGGGATCGTCCATCGCTATCCCGACCGGGTGCTGCTCAAGGTCACCCACACCTGCGCCGTTTACTGCCGCTTCTGCTTTCGCCGCGAGATGGTGGGGCCGGAAGGCGAGGGGACGCTGACGCCGGCCGAGCTGGATGCGGCGCTCGCCTATGTCGCCGGCCGCCCGGAGGTCTGGGAGGTGATCCTGACCGGCGGCGATCCGCTGGTGCTTTCGCCGCGGCGGCTGCGGGAGCTGATGGCGCGGCTTGCGGAGATTGGCCACGTGAAGATCGTGCGCTTCCATACCCGCATCCCCGCCGTCGATCCCGCCGCGGTGACGCCCGAGCTCGTCGAGGCCCTCAAGAGCCCGACCCAGGCGGTCTATGTCGCGCTGCACGCCGACCATCCGCGCGAGCTGACGGCCGAGGCCCGCGCGGCCTGCGCCAGGATCGTCGACGCCGGCGTGCCCATGCTCGGCCAGACGGTGCTGCTGAAGGGGGTCAACGACGACCCGCAGACGCTCGCGGCCCTGCTGCGCGCCATGGTCGAGACGCGGATCAAGCCCTACTACCTGCACCACGCCGACCTTGCCCCGGGCACCGCCCACCTGCGCACGACGATTGCCGAAGGCCAGGCCGTGATGCGCGCCCTTCGCGGCCGCGTCTCCGGGCTCTGTCAGCCCACCTATGTGCTCGACACGCCCGGCGGCTATGGCAAGGTCCCTGTCGGGCCGGCGTACCTCGACGAGGAGGGCGGCTGCGTGCAGGATCCGGATGGCCGCCTCCATCCTTACCCGCCGCTCGCGCAACCCGGTTCTGCGTAATCTGTGGACAAGCGGCGGTTGCGCCCGGCCTGTGACGTTGCGGCAGCATCGGCGTCATCAAAGGCGCGCTATAGCAGAAGCCCAGAGGGGCGACTGGGCGACCGATTCGAGTTCGAGTGACGACCGTGAGTGACATGAACGAGCCGCCGTGGATTCGCAGCTATGCGCTGACGCCGAAGCGGTTGAGCGACGGCGGCTGGGTGTGGCTCAAGCCGTACGAGTGGCGCTGGGAGCGGCCGCAGGCCTCCCTGCCGAGCGCCGTCAACCCGCCGCGCATCCGCAGCCGCAAGGCCCGCCCGCACGTGGCGGCGCCCCACGCGGAAGCCCAGAAGGCGTAGGCGTCAGGTCAGGCCGCCGGACGGAACACCCAAAGCCGGAACAGGGCGAACTGGGTGGCGGTGTAGGTCCCCATGGCGACGAGCTGGGCCGCCGCACGGCCCAGCCGGTCGGGGGGCAGGACCCATCCGGCGAGCGTCAGCACCGCCTGATTAAGGGCGAAGGCGAACAGCATCACCGCGACATAGCGCAGGTTCGCGCCGCCGGCGTGCGCAGCCTGGCGAAACACGAACCTCTTCTGCAGCAGCAGCCCCAGCGAAGCGCCCACCAGGTAGCCCACGGTGTTGGCGAGCCGGCGGTCGAGGCCCAGGCCCAGGTCGAGCGCCATGATCACCGCGCCGCCGACCGCGGTGGTCAGCACGCCCGCGCCGCCGAAACGGGCGAGCAGCCCCGCCTCGTGCTTGAGGTCGAGCCCCTTCAAGTCAGGGCGCTTCAGGTCAAGCTCGGGCAAGGGTGTAGTACTGCGCGCCGAACGGGACCGCGGCGATCAGCGGCTCGAGCGGCCGCAGCGCCCGCAAGGGGCCGGGGAAGAAGCCGGTGTAGGTGACCGCCACCTTGCCGAACCCGGCCTGGCGCTGCCGGCGCGCCAGTTCGCCCGCCGGGATCAGCACCGCATTCTCGTCGAACGGGCAGGTGGCGACGATGTAGCGGCTCACCGGATTGAGCGGATTGTGCTCGAAAATCGCCATCACGCCGCCGGGCGCCAGGCGCTCGCGCAGGCGCTTGAAGATGGCGAGGTGCTCGGGGGCCTCGATGTGGTGGAAGACGCAGGCCGAGAAGATCAGGTCGTAGCCTTCGGCCGGCGCGGGCGGCGCGCTCCCCGGATCATAGGCCAGGAACTCCGCGGCCCCCGGGAACCGCGCCTTGGCGACCGCCAGGCTCTTCTCCGAGACGTCGACGCCGGTGATCCGGGCCTCCGGAAAGGCCTCGCGCAGGTGCGGGGCGGAATTGCCGATGCCGCAGCCGAAGTCGAGCACCCGCTCGGGGCGGAACTTCATCGCGCGCAGCCGGCGGGCGACCTCGACGATCTTGTAGCGGGCGAAATAGTCCGGGCTCTCGCCGGTGACGGCGAGGTTGGTCTGGTGGGTGGCCAGATACTCTTCGGCGAACTTGTCGAACTCGGCGACCTTCACCCTTGGGCCTCTCTCGGGGTCATGTCTTTGGGGGCTTGGGCGGGCTCGGCTTGCGGCGCGCGCACGACGTCGTCGACGAAATAGAGTGGCCGGGCTTTCACCTCCAGGAAGATGCGGCCGATGTAGGCGCCCATCACCGCCAGGCACAGGAACTGGCCGACGCCGAAAAACACCATCATCATGGCCAGGCTGGTCCAGCCACGGGCCACGTGGCCGGTGACGAAGCCGATCGCGACATAGAGCAGCAGCCCGAAGGCGATCGCCGCGCCCGCGCCGGCCAGCACCACGGCGAGCTTCAGCGGCAGGGTCGAGAAGCTGGTGATCCCGGCGGTCGCCAGCTTGATCATCTTCTTCAGCGTATAGCCGGTCTCGCCCGCGAAGCGCGGGTCGCGGTCATAGAGCACTTCGGTCTGGCGCCCGCCCATCCACGCGACCATGCCGCGCAGGAAGCGGTCATGCTCGCCCATGGCGTTGAGCCGGTCGACCGCGCGGCGCGACATCAGGCGGAAATCGCCGACGTTGCGCGGGATCGGCGTCTCGCTCATGCCCGCCAGCAGGCGATAGAACAGATCGGCGGTTAGCAGCTTGAAGGCGCTCTCCTTCGCCCGGGTGCGGCGCTGGGCGTAGACCACGTCGTAGCCCTGGTCCATGCGCGCGCTGAGCTCGGAAAGCAGTTCCGGCGGATCCTGCAGGTCGGCGTCGATGATCAGGATGCGCTCGCCGCGCGCCAGCTTCAGGCCGGCGGTGACCGCCAGCTGGTGGCCGTAGTTGCGCGCGAGGTTCACGCCCACCACGCCCGGCCAGCGCGCCGCCATTTCCTGGATCTTCGGCCAGGTCGCGTCGCGCGAGCCGTCGTTGACCAGCAGGATCTCGTAGGAGTCGCCCACGACCGCACGGCAGGCGGCGACCATCCGCTCGACGAAGGCGGCGAGGCCTTCTTCCTCATTGTAGCAGGGCGCCACGACGGACAGGGCCGTGACGGACGGAGCCGACCCGGCCGGGGCCGGCCGCAGGGCAATCGGTTCGCCGCGGGAGACAGGGCTCATGGGCGCCATGTCGCCAGGCTCGCCGGGCAGGTCAAGCGAAGAAGCGCCGCAACCCCGATCTCGCCGCATTGCGTTTCTACAGATCGCGGCTCTCGACAGCCGCTCCGGCCCGGGTCAGACGGTCAGCCATGCGGATTCCCAGCTTCGTCCTCGCCTTCGTCCTCGCCGCCGGTCCGGCCGCGGCGCAGCAGTCTATCGCTCCCGGCTACTGGGAGACGACGAACCAGGTCGTCTCGCCGCTGCACTCGAGCAAGGTCGAGCGCCGCTGCATCCGCCCGCAGGACGTGACCAAGTTCATGGAGGGGCCATCCAACCACATCTACCACTGCACCTATCCCACGCGGGTGGTGGGGGAGGGCACGATTCGCCTGAAGGGCAGCTGCGCGACGCGCGACGGCAAGCCGCTGCCGGTCTCCGGCGAGGGGACCTTCACCCGCGACAGCTTCCACATGGAGGCCCAGGTCGCCGCCCAGCTCGGGCCGCTGACGATCCCGGTGCGCGCCGTCACCGACGCCCGCCGCCTCGGGCCGGATTGCCCGGAGGCGGGCCAATAGCTTTCACACAACTCGGCTCGAGGGCCTGAACGCCCCCTCAGTCGCCTTCGGCGACAGCTCCCCCGCTGTGCGGTGGAGCATCTTGGCGCTCCAGATCCTCCACCGCGCAGCGGGGGAGATGGCTCCCGCCGCAGGGCGGGAGACGGAGGGGGCGTTCGGCGGACGGCGCCGTTTGAGATCTGTGAATGCCGTAGCCCCCATCAAGGGGGGAAAGAGTCCGAAAACCGCGAGACTCGGCTTGCGCGCATCCCCATCTTCCCCGCCATGGACCTGGATTTCGAAGCCTGCCGCCGCGCCTTCCTCACCCGCGATCCCCGCTTCGACGGAAGGATCTTCTGCGGGGTGAAGACGACCGGGATCTACTGCCGGCCGATCTGTCCCGCGCGCACGCCCAGGCCCGAGAACGTCGTCTTCTTCCCCTCGGCCGCCGCCGCCCAGGACGCAGGGTTCCGCCCGTGCCTGCGCTGCCGGCCGGAGGCCTCGCCGGACCTGGGCGCCTGGCGGGGGACGTCCAACACCGTGTCCCGGGCGCTGGCGCTGATCGAGGGCGGCGCGCTGGACCGCGGCGACGTCGAAGCCCTGGCCAGCCGCCTGGGCGTCGGCGAGCGGCAGCTCAGGCGGCTGTTCCGCCAGCACCTGGGCGCCTCGCCGGTGGCCGTGGCCCAGACCCGGCGGGTGCTGTTCGCCAAGCAGCTCATCCAGGAGACCGCCATGCCGATGACCGAGGTCGCCCTGGCCGCGGGATTTGGCAGCCTTCGCCGCTTCAACGAGACCTTCCAGCAGCTCTACGGCCGCCCCCCGGGCGCGCTGCGCCGCTCGCGCCAGCCGGCGGCGAGCGCGGCGGACGCGGGCGTGAGGGTGCGGCTGGCCTACCGCGCGCCGTACGATTGGCGGAGCGTCATCGACTTCCTCGCCGCCCGCGCCGTGCCCGGCGTGGAGTCGGCGGGGGAGGACCGCTATGCGCGCACGCTGGCGGTCGGCGCCGCCCGGGGCCTGGTGATCGTGCGGCCGACCGAGGGGGATGCGCTGGAGGCGGAGATCCGCTTTCCGAAGCTGCAGGCGCTGCCGGCGGTGATCGCCCGCATCCGCCGCGTGTTCGACCTGTCGGCCGATCCGGCGCTGATCGGCGCGCATCTGTCGCAGGACCCGGCGCTGGAGCCGCTGGTAGCGGCCCGGCCGGGCCTGCGCGCGCCCGGCGCCTGGGACGGCTTCGAGCTGGCGGTACGCGCGGTGTTGGGCCAGCAGATCACCGTGGCGGCGGCCCGCAACCTCGCCGCCCGTCTGACCGAAGCCTACGGCGAGCCGCTGGAGGAACCGGCCGCGTTGGCGCTGGGGCTCAGCCGGCTGTTCCCGACCCCGGAGCGGCTCGCCGGCCAGGATCTCGCCAGCCTTGGCATGCCGCAGGCCCGCGGCGCGGCGCTGGAGGCGCTCGCCCGCACCGTCGCGGCGGACCCGGCGATCTTCACCCCAAGGGCCGACCTGGAGAGCGCGATCGCCGCCCTGTCCGCGCTGCCGGGCGTCGGCGAGTGGACCGCCCAGTACATCGCGCTGCGCGAGCTGCGCGAGCCCGATGCCTTCCCCCACGCTGACGTGGGCCTGATGCGGGCGCTGGCGGACGAGACGGGCCGCCGGCCTGCCGCCCAGGAACTGTTCGCGCGCGCCGAGGCCTGGCGGCCCTGGCGGGCCTACGCCGCTCAGCACCTGTGGGCCGCCGACGCCGCCCAGACCGCGTCCATGAGGAGCCGCAAGCATGACCGACGCGTGGCCTAGCGCCATCACGCTCACCCGCCTGCCGACGCCGATTGGCGAGGCCCTGCTCGCGACTGACGAGGCCGGCGTGCTGCGGGCGTTCAACTGGACGGATTACGAGCCGCATCTCGCGGCCTGGCTGGCGCGCCGATACGCCGGCGCTCGGGTCGTCGAAGGTCCGGGCCCTGCCGTGCTGCGCCACGCGTTCGCCGCCTACTTCCAGGGCGAGATCCGGGCGCTGGAGGCCGTGCCCTGGCGCGCCGTCGGCACGCCGTTCCAGCTGAGCGTGTGGCGGGCGCTCTGCGCGATCCCCGCCGGCGAGACCCTGAGCTACGCGGGCCTGGCCGAGCGGATCGGCCGGCCCACGGCGGTGCGCGCGGTGGGGCTCGCGAACGGCGCCAATCCGATCGCCCTGGTCGCTCCGTGCCATCGGGTGATCGGGGCCGACGGCGCCCTGACCGGCTACGGCGGCGGTCTGCACCGCAAGCGCTGGCTGCTGCGACACGAGGGCGCGAATTTCCGGGAACATCGCGCGGCGCAAGGCGCCGAGCGCGCCGAAGCCCCATAACAGACCGCCACGGTTGTTCTGTATTCGGAGCGCGACCGCTGGCGAATTCCTGGCCCTTATGTCGCACCGATCCGCGGCGCCGTGTCGCGTTCTGAGCCGATACAGAGCTCACGGCCACGGTTATTTTCGGTCCCGAGTTTGCACGGGGGCCTTTTGCCCACGACGCGCCGTTCCGTTCCGGAACGCCCGTGCGCGAGAGAAGGTTTTTTGCCGTGCTGAAGACGATCCCCGGCGCGACCCGATCCGACGTTCTGCTGGTCACGACCCAGGTCTGGCCGAATGCTGCGCTCCTCGCCGACGCCCTGCTGCGCGCCGGTCTTCGGGTCAGCGCGCTTTGCCCCAAGCGCCATCCGATGCGCGCCCTGGGCGGCCTGGACGACGTGGCCTTCTATCGCCAGAGCGCGCGCCGTGCGCTGGTCGTTCGCGCCATCGAAGATTTCACGCCCGCCCTGGTCGTCCCATGCGACGACATGGCCGTGGCGGTCCTGCATGAGGTCCACGCCGAGCTCGTGGCGAGCGGACAGGCGCCGCAGGCGGCCGAGCTCATCGCCCGCTCGCTCGGCGACCCCTACTTCTTCGACGCCACGCGGAAGAAGAGCGAGTTCTTGCGGCTCGCGGCGCATGCGGGGGCGAAGGTCCCCGAGACTGTCGTCCTGCGCGACCGCGCCGACCTGCAGCGCCGGGCCGAGGACCGGCTCTGGCCGGCCGTGTTGAAGGCGGATTGCTGGTGGGGCGGACGCGGCACGCGCGTGGTCCGCAGCGCCGCGGAAGCGCTCGCGGCCTATGACGAGCTGCTGCGGGCGCGCACCTGGTTCACCGCCCTCAAGGACAGCGCCCGGGAAGGCTCGACCCTGCCGTTGTACGCGCGGCGCCTCGCGCAAGAGGGCGCGATCACCCTGCAGGCGTTCGCGCCCGGGCGGCCGCTCAACCACACCGTGGTCTGCTGGAAGGGCAAGGTCCTGGCCGGCCGTTCCTACGAGGTGATCGAGACCATGCCCAACTTCGGCAACGCCACGGTGGTGCGGCCGGTCGAGGCGCCTGCCGCGGCCGAGGCGGCCGCGGCCTGCGTCGCACGGCTGGGTCTCTCGGGCTTCGCCGGCTTCGACTTCATGTACGACGAGGCCACCGGCGCGTGCGCGCTCCTGGAGGTCAATCCGCGGGTGACGACCGGCTGCTACACCGCGCCGCGGGGGCAGGCGAGCCTGGCCCAGGCGTTCGCGCGCCTGGTCAAGGATCTGGCGCGGGGCGTGGTGGCGACGGCGCCGACCTACCCGGCGACGCGGGCGTCCGTGCGCGAGCTGATCGCCCTGTTCCCGCAGGAGATCGAGCGCGATCCGGCGAGCGCCTACCTGCGGGCGGCCGACCACCAGGTGCCGTGGCACGAGCCGGACCTGGTGCGCTCCTGTCTCGAAATGACCGGCCGGACCAATCTCTATGGCCGGGCGAGCCATGTGGTCAAAGCGATGCTGGCGGCGAAGAGCGCGCCGAAGTCGCGGGTGATGTGAGGTGATCGGCTAGTAGGCGGGGCGCCAGTCCTCGGCCTCGTCCTTGGAGCGGAGCCCGCCGAAGGCCGAGCGGACCCAGGCCTCGCGCACCAGCTCATCTGTGACCTGGGGGACTTCGTCGTTCGCGGCCCAGCCGTCGACCTCCGCCGCCTGCTTTTCGTCGAAGGATCTAGGAACCGCGGCCTGAGCCATGCTCTTCTCCGAGTTGCAACCTTTTCTATACCATCCTCGCGGTTGTAGCAAGCTGGGCCTGCCCGCATCGCGGGGTCTGCGCTGTAATCAGGCAGCGCCTGAAACAGTTCGCCGCCCGGCTGATTCCTTGCTGGCCGAGCGCCACGAACGTCTTCAAATCGGGCCGGGAAGTCTTTATTCAAATCGACTGAAGGTTGTGCTTGGGGCGGGGTCTATGATGGGGTGTCGGGCGAAGCCGCCGGCGGTCGGCGATGACGGCTGAACTGCATCCGCGGCCGTCGCGGCTGGCGCCGCTGCTGGTGCTCGGCGTGGGCCTGCTGGTGTTGCTCAGTCTGGCGGCCTTCATGCTTGGCCGGTCGACGGACCTGGCCTGGGCCATCCTGCCGGCGATCCTGCTGCTGGCCGCGACCCTGGGCCTGGCGAGGTGGGGCGGGGCGCTGCTGCCGCTCCTGACGGTCCTGTTGCTCTGGCGGGTCTGGCGGTTCGAGCTCTGGGAGGCCCTGCTGATCGCCGCCCCGTCACTCGTCTTCGCGATGGCAAGCGCGGCGCGCTTGAGCGTCCGGCTCGCGCGGGGAGGCCTGTCGCGGCGGTCGCGCGCCGAATCGCCGGCTGAGGCCTATGTCTGGGAAGTCGAACGCCCGGCGCCAGCGCCGACAGCGCCGGTCGTGACCGAGGCCGAGCCCGAGGCGCGCCCGGAGCTTCCGGCGGCGCGGCCTTGGCGGCGCATCGCGCTGGCATTGGGGGTCGTGGTCGGCGGTCTGCTCGTGGGCGCCCTGGCTGCCTGGCTCGCCAGCCAGATCTCGCCGCGGCCGGAAGAGCTGATCATCAATACCAAGTCGCCGCCACGCGCGACCCGCAGCGCCGCGCCGGTGAGCTGATGTAGGCCCCAACCCATCCGCCATCGCCCGACGTGATCGGGCGATCCGGCCTAATGCCGCTTCGGATCAGCTGGGGCTGGCGCCTTGGGATGGGTTGCGAACACGTCGGGCGGGAAAGGAGGGAGCGCCTCAGATCAGGACGGTGCTGGGCAGCTTGACGCCGAGAAGCGCGACTAGGCCGGCCGCCAGCAGCAGGACCGTGAGCAGGGCGCCCACCGGCTGGGTCGGCCGCACCGCCTGGGCGCGCAGCACCCGGTCGATCAACAGCAGGAACAGGCCGCCGACCAGCAGGCCCGCCATGACGTCGGCAATGGTGTGGAAGCCCAGGGTGACACGGGTGGCCGCGACGGCCGCGACCACAGCGGCCAGCAGCAGCGGCGAAACGGCGGCGAGCCCGCCGCGTCCGGCCCGCCGGCAAAAGAGGGCGGCCGAGCCGTAGACGAAGCTGGCCAGCGCCGCGTGTCCGCTGGGCGCGCCGGTGGAGAAGGCGAAGGCGGGGGTCTGGTCGGGCGCGGCGGCGTAGGCGCCGGCCAGCAGCTTCAGGCCGATCACCACGCCGATCAACGCGGCCAGGCTGACCAGGAAGGCCGCGGCGCTCGGCCGGCTGACGCAGCGCCAAGCCCAGACGGCGATCACGGCGGCGCTGGCCAGGGCGCTGACCGTGTCTCCGAGGTCGCTGACGCGGTCCCAGAAGATCATGCAGGCGGGCGGTCGGGCAGGACCTGGGCGCCGTCGCGGGCGATCCGATAGTTGAGCCGCGGCATGTTCTGGGCGCGCATGTAGGCTTCCAGCGCCTCGCCCGAATCCAGGGTGAAGAGCATCAGGAACCCGCCGCCGCCCGCGCCGATCACCTTGCCGCCCAAGACGCCGTATTCCGCGCGCACATGGTCGTAGATGGCGTCGATGTGCGGCCAGCTGATCTTGGCGGAGAGCTGCTTCTTGCTGAGCCAGTGCTCGTGCAGCATCCGGCCCCAGCCCTCCAGGTCGCCGGCTTGCCAGGCCGCCAGGATGCGATAGCCGAGATCCTTGATCGCCGTGAGGCTGTCGGCGACCTGGGCGCGTGGCGCGACCGCGCCGCCCAGCATGGCCTGGTTCTGCTCGCTGAGGATCACCGCGGCGTCGCGGCGCAGGCCGGTGTAGTAGATATGGGTGTGGGCGAGGAAGCGGGCCTCGACCTCGCGCGGGATCTCGACGGCGGCGACCTTCACCGTTCCGTCGCGGTCGATGTCCAGGCGGGTCAGGCCGCCGAACGCCGCCATGTACTGATCCTGCTTGCCGATCCCGCGCTGCAGGGCGCCGATCTCCAGCTCGCAGGCCTCCTCGGCGAGCGCCTGCGGATCGGGCATTTCGCCCTTGAGGGCGTGGAGCGCGCGCAGGAAGCCCACCAGGAAGCAGCTCGACGACCCCAGGCCGGTGCCGCCGGCGATGTCCGCAAGCGAGGCCATCTCGAAGTGGTCGCTGATCCCGTGGCGCTGCAGGGCGGCGCGGACGAGGTCGTGCTTCACCGCCGCGAGATTCGAGGCGCGCTCCGGCTCCGGCCCGTAGAGCACGATGTCCGGGTCGAAGGCGGGGCGGTGCGCGCTGACCTGGATGTACTTGTCCAGAGCCATGGCGAAGATGAATCCGCCGTGCTCGCCGTAGTAGCTCTGCAGGTCCGTGCCGCCCCCGCCCAGGGTGACGCGCAGGGGGGTGCGGGTGGTGATCACGTACGGGCTCAGGCGACGGCCGCGGCGGGCGCGATCTGTTCCCAGTGGCCCTTCTTCAGGGCGAGCGCCGGGTGCGAAACGAGGCCGTGCCAAACGACGGCGGCCAGGCCCTCCACCAGCGGGGTGATCAGCTGGTCGTCGACGGTGGGGATCACCACGCAGGCGTCGGCGACCTGGGCGGTGAAGCCGCCGTTGCGGCCGACGATGCCGGTGACGGTGGCGCCGCGCACCTTGGCCAGCTGCATGGCGCGCACGAGGTTGGCGCTGACCGGCGGCTCCAGGCTGCCGCCGCCGACCGAGAACACCAGCAGGCCGTCGTCGGCGCGCAGGCGGCTGCCCTCGAGGTAGGCGGCGAGCGCGCCGTCCCAGCCCTCGTCGTTGATGCGGGCGGTCAGCTCCGAGACATTGTCGGTCGGGCAATAGGCCTCGAAGCCGCAGATCTTGCGGAAGTCGTTGGTCGCGTGACTGGCGTGGCCGGCGCTGCCGCCGACCCCCAGGATGAACAGCCGGCCGCCGCGCTCGCGCACCTTGGCCAGGGCATGGGCCATGTCCTCCAGGGCCTGGTGGTCGATGGCCGCCATGGCGCGTCGGGCGGCGTCGAGGAAGTGATCGGCGAACATCTTGGTGAGCCCCAGGGTCAGGCCGCAGGCGGCGGCGCGTTCAAAATCTGACGAACAGCTTGCGAAAGACTTTCCGCGACACAAGTAGAGCCGGCCGCCGCGCCGCTGTTGTAGGCGCGTTGCAGAAGAACAGTGCGGCAGCCCGCCGCGCGGCCGCAGGCGATGTCGCGGTCCTGGTCGCCGACCATCCAGGACCGCGCCAGGTCGATCCCGTGCTCGCGGGCCAGGCTGAGCAGCAGGCCGGGCTTGGGCTTGCGGCAGTCGCAGGCGTCGGCGTTGTCGTGGGCGCAGACGCCGAAGGCGGCGATCGGCAGGGCTTCTCCGACCCTTCGGTTGATCTCGTCCAGGGTCTGCGCCGCCATCAGGCCGCGGGCGACGTCGGGCTGGTTGGTGGCGACGAACAGCTGGTAACCCGCCCCGGCCAGGGCCGCGAGGTCGTCGGCCGCGCCCGGTGTCAGCGCCAGCTCCGCCAGGGTGCGCGGCGAGGCGGCCTTGCCGTCGCGCATGACCACGGCGTTCAGCACGCCGTCGCGGTCCAGGAAGACGGCGGGCCGGGAGGTCATGCCAGCGCCAGGCGCCCCGCGGCCAGCAGGCGTTCGCCCTCGGCGTAGCTCTCCGGCGTGTCGAGGCCGAGGCAGAAGCCCTCGGCCGGCATCTCATGGGCCGCCAGCGGTTCGCGGGCGGCCAGCATGGCGGGGAAGACGTCGCGCCCGAAGTCTATCGAGCCCTCGGCGCCCAGATAGGGGCGGATCGCCGGCTCAAGCGCGTAGACCCCGGCGTTGACCAGGCCGCCGTTCGTGCCTGGGCCGCCTTCCACGAAGGCCGCGACCTCGCCGCGATCCCCCACATGCACCCGACCGCCGGCGATGCCGGTGTTGGCGTGCCGCTGGGGGTCGAACAGGGCGACGGTCGCCTTGGCGGCGGCGGCGCGGTGACGGGCGAGCAGGGCCGCCAGGTCCAGGCGCACGATGTTGTCGCCGTAGACCAGCAGCAGGGTGTCGTCGAAGCGCTCGCCGAGGTTGCGCAGGGCGCCCGCCGTGCCGAGAAGCTCAGGCTCGAAGAAGTAATCGACCCGAAGCCCGAAGCGCGCGCCGTCGCCGACCGCGTCGCGGATCATCTCGGCCCGGTAGTGCAGGTTGATGAAGACCTCGCGCACCCCCGCCCCGGCCAGCCAGCGCAGGTTGTGCGCCAGGATGGGCTCCCCGCCGAAGCGGATCAGCGGCTTGGGCAGGTCGCCCGCGACGGCGCGGATACGACTGCCCAGTCCCGCAGCCAGGACGAAGGCCTTGGGCATGGGTTCAAAGCGTGTAGCCTGCGTCGAGCGCGTCGCGATAGAACATCGCCACGGTCTCGGCGCTGAGGTCGGCCAGGTTCTTGCCCGCCATTTCCAGCTTCTTCAGCACGTCCGGGGTGGAGGTGATGATCTGGCAGCCGCAGTCGCGGGCCTGATAGAGGTTCAGCACCTCGCGCACGCTGGCCCACAGCACCTCGGCGTTCGGGCGCAGCGAGGCGAGCGCCACCGCCGCGCGCATGACCGGCATGGGATCGACGCCGGTGTCGGCGATGCGGCCGGCGAAGACCGAGATGATCGCCGGCGTCTTCGGGTCGAGCGCCTCGACCGTGGCCGCGACCTGCTCCAGCGTCAGGATGGCGGTGACGTTGACCTTGACGCCCTCGGCTGAAAGCTCGCGCACGACTTCCAGCGTGCTTTCGCGCCTGGTGTTGGTGATCGGGATCTTGACCAAGACGTTCTCGGCCCAGCTCGCGATCTTGCGGGCCTGGCGCTTCATCTCCTCGAGCTCGTCGGCGAACACCTCGAAGGAGACCGGCAGGTCGACCACCTCGGCCAGCAGTTCGCGCGCGAAGGCTTCGTAGTCGGTGATCCCGGCTTTGCGCATCAGGGTGGGGTTGGTGGTGAACCCGGTCACCAGGCCCTGCTGATAGAGGCGGCGGAAATCGGCGAGGTCGGCGCCGTCGCCATAGATCTTGAGACGGCCGAGGCCGACGGTCTGCGCGATCTCGGACGGAGCGAGACGACGGAGCATGGCTTTTCTCCAGATGCCAGGCTGGCTTTTCGCCAGTTCTGTCAATGATGTTTCATTCATGGACGGTGCTAGCCGTTCGCTCTATCCGAAGCAGCAATCGTGCCGTGATTAAGCACAATGCTGGCCCCCGATGGTTCCGAAATGAAACCGACTGCTCGTCTCCATCTAAGCTTGCCTAGACCATGAGCCATTATCAAGCGACCACGTATGCGGCTAATTGACCAAAACTCAACCAGAAGAAGACTAAGAAAACACCCAACCATCAGTTGAGCGATCCCTTTCAGCATTAGGATCGACCAGGCGAGCGCGGGTCGCCGCGCGCCGTCCAGGTAAATCGAAACATAGTGCTGGGTCTCGCGGCGGACCCTGAGCAGCCTGTAGGCCGGGGACGTGCGGTGCGTCTCCACGATCTCGGTGACGCGCGCCCGGGCCGCCCAGACGATCGGCCGGCCGTTGCGGTGCAGGCGCACGAACAGCTCGGCGTCCTCGCCACCGGCGTCGCCGAACTCCACGCGCATCATCGCTTCGCCGTCGCCGAAGCAGCGCCGCAGGTCGAACAGGGAATTGCCGGTGCCCAGGCCATAGCGCGGCTTTCCGGAAGCGGCGGTCAGCTCGACAAGCGCGCCGTCCGGAAGGTGCAGGTCGCGGGCGAACTGGGCGCCGGTGGGGTCCCAGGCGGGCGGCGCGCCAGCGGCGAACTCCGCAAGGCGGGGGCCCACCGCGATCGCCGCGCCGGATCGGCGCAGCGCGCCCACCAGCTCGTCGGTCCAGTCGGGATCGGCCGCCTCGTCGTCGTCGATGAAGGCCACCAGCGGCGCGGCGGCGGCCTCGAAAGCGCGGTTGCGGACCCGCGACATGTTGCGCGCCAGCTCGGAGACGTGGCGCATCGGCCAGGGGCTCGAGGGCGCGAGCTCGGCGACCACCGGCGCCCCATTCTGGGACGGGTGGTTGTCGACGATCAGGATCTCGATCGACAGCCCGAGCCGGTTTTCCTGGGCGAACAGCGAGCGCAGGGTGCGCACCAGCCGCTGCGGCCGGTCGTAGGTGGCCACAGCGATCGTCAGGTCGGGGGCTGTCCCCGAAAGGGATGTCTCGGAACGGGACATCATGCGGCGCGCTCGTCGATGAAGCCGATCGGCGCGCGCCAGGTCAGCTTGCCCAGGCCCTTGGCCATGCCGATGCGGTGGTCGAAGCGGTCGCGGCGCCGCCACTCGCCGCTGGTCGCCCAGAGCGCGGCGTGGACCGCCATCTGCGCCAGGCCCAGCAGGCTCACCTTGACCCGGGTGACCGCCTTGTTGCGGCTGGTGGCGATGCGCGAGGCCGCATAGTGCTGCGAGCCGCGCTTCATGCGCGTGACCATGTAGCTGGGCTTCATGCGGTCGCGCTCGATGAACTCGCGCACGCGCGCGCTCGGGCACCAGACGAAGCGCCGGCCGGCCAGCGCCAGGCGGAACAGCAGGTGGGTGTCCTCGCCGTTGCCGTCGCCGAAGGCCACGCTGAACGGCTCGGGGTCGGCCAGGCAGGTGGCGACCCGGAACGCGGCGTTGCCGCTGCCCAGGCCCTTGCCCTTCTTGCGCAGTCGCCCGAACAGGTGGAGCGGTGTGTCGGCCGGCTCGCGGAAGTCGAGGGTGAAGCGCCAGCCTTCGGGATCCCACGACGGCGGCGCGCCGCCCTCGAACTCCGGCAGCTTGGGGCCGAAGCTGGCGTCCGCGCCGGTGCGCTCGAGGCACCGGAAGTGCTCGGCGATCCAGCCGGGATCCGGCGCCTCGTCGTCGTCGATGAAGGCGACATAGCGCCCGCGCGCGGCCTTAATGCCGATGTTGCGCACGATGGAGACGTTGCGGCGGGCGTCGCTGAAGTAGCGGATCGGCGCCGCGCCGGCTGCGGCCAGCCCTTGCACCAGGCCCTGGGCCAGCCGCTCGGGATGGTTGTCGACCACCACGATCTCGAAGGGGACGTTCTCGGCCACGTCCGGTGACAGCAGCCGCTCGAGCGTGCGCTGCAGCAGGTGGACACGGTCGTAGCTCAGGACGACGACGCTGATTTCGGGCGAGGCGGCGGCGCTCATTGCCCCGTCCCCCGCACGACCACCACCAGGGTGCGGGCCAGGATCTTCACGTCCAGCCACAGGGACCAGCGGCGGATGTATTCCAGGTCGCGGGCGACCCAGTCGTCGTAGTCGTTGATGCGATGGCGGCCCTCGACCTGCCACAGGCAGGTGATGCCGGGCTTCACCGCCAGCTTCTGCTTCTGGTGCTCGGTGAAGCGCGCGTATTCGTGCACCCGCGGCGGGCGCGGGCCCACCAGGGACAAATCACCCTTCAGCACGCTCCACAGCTGCGGCAGCTCGTCGAGGCTGTACTTGCGCAGCACCCGGCCGAGCGGCGTCACCCGCGGATCGTCGGTGAGCTTGAAGGCCGGCCCGCGCATCTCGTTGCGGGCCTGCAGCGCGGCCTCCATGGCGGCGGCGCCGTCGACCATGCTGCGGAACTTGTAGCCGCGGAACACCCGGCCGCCTTGGCCCACCCAGTCGCAGGGGAACAGCACCGGGCCGGGCGAGGAGAGCTTGACGCCAAGCGCGATCAGACCGAGCAGGGGCGAGAGCGCGACCAGCAGGGCGCCGGCGAGCAGCACATCCATGCCGCGCTTGATAGCGCGGCCAGGCGCGCAGGAAACGCTTAGTAGGTTTTCGTCCATAGTGGCGCGCATCATTGAAGGCATATCGGTCGGCGTCTGCAAAAGCTGTGCCTTGTAACAGACATTGAAAGGCCATAATGCTGCGTTCTACGGTCGCGCCACATTCTTTCGACAACCGTGCGGTTGTCTTCGCCGGCCTGCGTCTGCACCCGGTGACCGTGGACGAGGTTCTGCAGGCGCTCGCCGAGCGCCCCCCCGAGGCGCCGTTCGCCGTCTTCACGACGCCCAACATGGAGCACGTCCACCTGGCGCGGCGGCGGCCGGACTTCGCCTGGGTCAACGCGACCAGCTGGCTGTCCTCCAACGACAGCCGGATCCTGCGCCTGGCGGGCTGGCTGGCGGGGCTGAAGCTGCGGTTCGCGCCGGGCGCCTATGTCATCTCGCGCCTGTTCCGCGAGGTGATCGCCCCGGACGACCGGCTGACCATCGTCGGCGGCGCGCCGGACCTGATCGAGGAGCTGAAGGCGAAGTTCGGCCTCACCGCGGTGGCCCACCACAATCCCCCGATGGGCTTCATCGGCATGCCTGAAGCCGTGGCTGCGGCCAGCGATTTCGTGGCGCAGCACCCCGCGCGCTTCGTCTTCATCGCCATGGGCCCGCCGCAGTCGGAGCTGCTTTGCGGCGAGATCCTCAAACGCGGGGTGGCGCAGGGCGTGGGCCTGTGCATCGGCAGCTCCCTGGCCGTGCTGGTGGGCCGCACCGATCCCGCGCCCGACTGGATGGAGCACTCGGGCCTGGTCTGGCTCTACCGACTGGTGCGCGAGCCCAAGCGGCTCTGGCGGCGCTACCTGCTGCGCGGCGGCGACGCCATCCTGCTTTGCGCCCGGGCGATCCTTGGCCGCTGGCTGGGTCGGCGGGAGGGGTGATCCCCAATCTTCTTCCGATCGTCCCCGCGAAAGCGCGCAGGCGCTAGATTACGTCGCCCCCGAACCCCCATCGTCATCGCCCGCTTTGAATTCAACGCGGCAGGCAGGCGGGGCGGCCTGATCTCACGCCGCCTGACGCGCCTCGACTGGAGTCTGGGCGGCGGAGTGCGAGGCCAGCGACCGGCGGAGGCGCCCCACCGGCCGCACCAGCCGCCAGGACAAGTCGGCCAGCAGGAAGCTGCCGGCGCTCAGCGCCAGCGCGACCGGGACGCGCTCGACCAAGGGCAAGGTGTCGAGGGCGTGGCGCGTATTGGTCAGGAACGCGAACCTGAGCTCCATGTGCCAAAGATAGACGCCGTAGGAGAGAACGCCCGCGCGTCGCAGCCAGGGATGCTCCAGGGCCTGCAGCACGCTGCGGCCTCCCGCTGTGGCGTAGAGGCCGATGAAGGCCGCCATCAGGCCCAGGCCCTGCAGGGTGTAGCGCACGCTGTCGCGGAAGGCTTCCTGGCGCACGGCGAGGGATAGGAGCAGCAGGCCCAGGCCGGTCACGCCTGCCGCCGCTGAGAACCGAGACCGGGCCAGAACCTGCGGCCGCCAGGCGAACAGCAGGGCGGCCAGGCAGCCGTAGACGATGGAATCCAGCCGGCATTCGCTGGCCACGGTCGTGTAGGACTGGACCGCCCCCGCCTCCGGCAGGCCGAAAGGCGCGCCGTGGCGCACGACCCAGCAGCGCCAGGCGAGCGCGGCCGCGCAGACGGCGCAGAGCACGCCAGTGAGCCGCCGCGGCCGCCGCCGCAGCGCGGCGAACAGCAACGGGAAGGTGAGGTAGAAGTGCTCCTCCACCGCCAGCGACCACAGGTGCGGCCAGGCGGTGGCCTGGGTGTTGCGCGCCTCGTCGATCATGGCCAGGTAGTTGGTCGCGTAGCCGAGCGCCGCGGCCACATCGACGAAGCGGACCGGGATCAGCAGCCCGCCCGCCGCCGCGCCCACCGCCACCAGCAGCAGCAGCTCCGGATAGAGCCGAAGCGCCCGGCGCAGATAGAAGGGGACGATGGCGACCCGCCCGGTCTGGCGCGCCTCGCGCACCATGAGCGTCGTGATCAGGAGGCCGCTGATGAAGAAGAAGGCGGTGACGCCCAGGCCGCCGGGCGCCCAGCGCTCGAAACCGAAGTGCGCCGCCAGCACCAGCAGCACCGAGACGGCGCGCAGGCCGTCGAGCCCGGGAATGTGGGGCGTAGAGAGCGGGCTCGAGATCGGGTCTGCGGACTGCGGCGTCATGACGGGCTCGAACTTGGCGCGGCCCTCATTAAGCTCCGCCTAACCATAAACCCGCAGACTCGTCGCCGTGGCCGATACCGTCCGTGACCTTATGCCGCCTGGCGGATCACCACTGGCGCGCGAGCGGGCGCGGCTTGCGGCCGAGCGCGAGGCGGCGGACGCGCGCCGCGAGCGCTTCCTGGAGCGCTTGGGCTCCATAGTCCTGGCGGCGGTGCTACTCTACGTCTTCATCGGCAACCGGCCCTGGTCGCACGGCTTCGTGCTCGACCCCTCGACGGGCGGGACGATGATGTCGCCGGTCAACCGCTACATCTGGCTGGGTCTGCTGGCGCTGGCGAGCCCGCTGCTCTGGGTCCAGCGCGGGACGCTGTTCGGCCGCGCCAAGGCGATCTGGCCCTGGCTGCTGCTGTTCGCCTGGTTCGGGCTCAGCACCAGCTGGGCGCTCGACCACGCCGCATCCAGCCGGCGCTTCTTCCTCTACGCGATCGACCTGGCGATCTGCATCGCCATCGCCGGCGCCCTGCCGCGCGACGGCGAGGCGCACCGGGTGGTGGCCCTGGCCTGCGTGGCCATCGTGCTGATCGACCTGGCGACCTGGATCGTAGCGCCCGGCGTGGCGATGACCGACCTGGGGCTGGCGGCGATCCACAACCACAAGAACACGCTGGGCGTGGTCATGCTGTTCTGCGGGGTGGCGCTGGCCTGCTGGTTGCCGGGGCGGCCCACCCGCGCCGGACGGCTGGGCTGCCTGGCCGCCATGGCCGGGCTCTTGGCGCTGCTGGTCGCCAGCCAGTCCAAGACCAGCCTGGGCATCCTGTTGGGCTACATCGTCCTCCTGCCCGCGGTGGTCTGGCTGCTGCGCCTGCCCCGGGTGCGGCTCGCGGGCGTGGCGCTGCTGGTCCTGGCGCTGGTGCTGGCGCTGGCCCAGAGCTGGATCGCCTGGAGCTTCCTGCACGGGCAGGACCCGTTCGGCTTCGCGGGCAAGCTGACCTTCACCGAGCGCAGGGACGTCTGGCGCTTCGTCATCGGCGAGGCGCTGAAGTCGCCGTGGCGCGGGGTGGGGTTCAGCTCATTCTGGGACATCGACCCGCAGATCCAGCCCAGCCTGAAGACCGGCCTCTGGTTCGCCCAGGCCGACAGCCCCACCAACGAGGCGCACAACGGCTATCTCGACCTCTGGGTGACCGTGGGCTGGATTGGCCTGGCCCTGGCGCTCTGGGTGGTGGCGCGCTGGGTGGGCCGCAGCGTCCGGCTGGCGCGCGATGCGCTGAAGGACGGCGCGCCGCTGTCGCCGGAGAGCTGCCACCGGCTGTTCCTGGCGACCCTGCCGCTGGTGATCGTCGCCCACAATTTCCTGGAGAGCAGCCTGTTCAGCTCCGCCCACCTTTTCGGGCTGCTGGCGCTCTATGTGGGCGTCGACACCGACCTGCGGTTCCGCGCCGCGCGCGAAGGCGCGGGCTGATCGTCAGTCCGCCGGGGCGTCTGGCCCAGAGCGCGCTGCAGCAGGACGCCCATCACCACCAGCTCGACCGCCTGGCCGATCACCGTGCCGCTGATCGCGCCGGCCGCGCCCCAGACCGCCGTGAAGCCGACGATCCCGACGGCGGCGGCGATCGAGGCCGCCGTGGTGGCGAGCGCCAGCGGCTTGAAGGCGCGCAGCACCTGAAGGCCGACGCCGAAGATGGTCTGGCTGAGGCTCAACCCCGACGACAGGCCCCACAGAAGCACCATCCAGCCCGCGTGCGCATACTTGCCGCCGAACAGGTGGGCGGAGATCGGGCCCCACAGGCCGTAAACGAAGGCCAGCGCCAGCAGCGAGATCACCAGCCCCGCAGCCAGGCCGAGCTCCAGCTGCCGGCGAAAGCCACGCCAGTCCTCCGCCTCGCGCAGCTGGGCGAGCTCGGGACGCGCGATGCTGCTCCAGGAGCTGGCGACCAGCGGGATCGGTCTCAGCAGCAGCTGGGTGGCCGACAGCGCCGCCAGTGGCGCGGGCCCCAGGCGCGCGGCGACCACGAAGCTGTAGAATCGGGCAAGGATCTCGGTGGTGGTGACGCCGAGGAAGATCCAGGACGACTGCCGGGCGTAGCCGCCGTAGGCCGGCAGCGCGCGCCAGGCGCGCCAGACGTCCTGGCCCGCGAAGGCGCGCGCCGCGCCCCAGACGCCGACCAGGCCGTAGGCGCCGCCGATGCTGAGGAGCGCGGCGTCGGCGCCGCTCGTTCGGCGGACGAAGACGGCGAACGCCAGCCCCGCCGCCGCCAGGACGAACACCGCGGCGGTCTGAACCGTGGCGGTGACCGGACGGCCGCGCGAGAAGACCAGGCTGCGGATGTACTGCTGCAGCAGGAAGGCCGGCACGAACAGCGCCGCCGCCGGCGAGCCCAGCGGCGAGCCGCGCGCCCGCAGCCACAGCGAGGCCAGCAGGATCACCAGGCCGACCAGCAGCAGGAAGAGGGCGTTCACCGCATGCATCAGCCGCTCCACCTCCAACCGGTGGGGCGCGCGGCCGTCGTCGGGGGTCAGCACCTGGATGTGGCAGAGGCTGACCGCGTTCTGCACGCTCGCCAGCACGAAGCCGCAGTTGGCCCAGAAGGCGAAGTCGCCGTAGGCCGCAGGCGCGAGCGCGCGGATCAGGACGAGGTTGACGCCGAAATTGAGCAGCGACCACAGCGCCTGCTCGACCAGGGCGATGCTGAAGCGCGAGAGCCGGAGCGCGCGGGTCACGGGACCCTGTAGCGGTCGATGGCGTAGTTCATCGAGAACGGCAGCGCGCTGGTGACGTACTGGCGCACGACGCGGTCGACTTCGCTGATCTTGCTGCGCGGCACGAAGACGATATCGCCCGGCAGCAGGCGGAAGTCGCCGCCGTCGCCGCCTTGCAGTGTCTTCTCGACGCTCACCGTGCGCATCAGGAGGCGGCCCGGGCCGCCGGGGCGAAGCACCACCACCGCGCCGGTGCGCGCGCTGTCCTGGAAGCCGCCGGCGGCCATCACCGCCTGGGTGACGCCCATCGCCCCGCGGATCGGCTTGACGCCGGCCTCGCGCACCTCGCCGGTGACATAGATCTGCGCGCCGGCGTAGTTGACCAGGGTGGCCTCGACCTGCGGCGCGCGCAGCACCTGGGCGTAGGCCCGCAGCAGGGCCGCGTCGGCCTCCTCGATGGTCAGGCCGGCGAGCGGCAGGCCCTTGATCAGCGGCAGCACGCCGCGCCCGTCAGGCCCGAGGGTCACCTGGGCGTCGAGGTCGGTGTCGATCGGAAAGTGGACGCGCAGCTCGTCCCCCGGCGCCAGGCGGTACTGATAGTCGGCGGCGGTCCAGTCCTGGGTGACGGCGACGCTCGGCGCCGGCGCCGCAGGCGGGCTCGCGCAGGCCGCAGTGAGCAGCAGGCCCGCGCAAGCGACCGTCCGCCACAGGGGCGCGGGCTTGCGGGGAGAGGCCTGAGCAGTCCAACTGATCATGGTGAATTTCCTAGCGCCGGCCCGGTTAGGAAACCGTTGTAGAGGCGAAGCGTCAGGCTTTGTTAAGCCTGCTTTTGATATCTGGGATTCTCCGTGGCCGAGCGCCAACCACCGCCGCGCTGGCCGCGGGAGCCGCATAGCGCATGAACTCGACCGTCATCGATCGCAGCGCGCCGCCAGCCGAGCTGCGTACGCGCGTGCGCGCGCCGATGACCACACGAGATCTGCTCACCCCGGTGTTCTTCTTCCAGCGCCGGGCGATCCTGGCCTTCCTGATCCCGCTGGTCCTGAGCCTGGCCGCGGCGATTTCGTCGCATCCGGTGTTCACGGCCGATGCGCGCCTCCTGATCCTGCTGGGCGACGAGTATGTCTACCGGGGGGTGGGGGACACCTCCCAGGGCTTCATGTTCGACCGCGCCCAGATCGTCCATTCGGAAATGGAGATCCTGACCTCGCGCGACCTCAGGATCGCCACCCTGCAGGCCATGGGGGTGGGCCGCGTCTACCCCGGGACGAAGGATGACGCCCGCGGTCTGCAGGAGGCGGCCGACCGGCTGGATAAGGACCTGGCGGTGGACAATGTGCCGCAGTCCAATGTCGTCAGCCTGAGCCTGCACAATCGTGACCCGCAGATCGCGGCGCAGACGCTCAACACCCTGATCCGCCTCTATCTCCAGCGCCGTCCGGACGTCTTCGCCCAGGCCGATCCGAACGCCATGAGCGGCCAGCGCGACCAGCTCAGCACGCGTCTGGCCCAGGTCGAGGCCCAGCTCTCAACCTTCGCCGCCCAGCACGGTTTTGGCGACTACAACCAGGCCTTCCAGGCGGCCCAGACGCAGGCCGATGCGCTCACCGCCCAGCTGCAGAGCCTGGACGAGCAGCTGGCGGCCCGCGCCGGCCGCGGGGCGGAGCTGCAGCATCGAAAGGCCGCCGAGCCCGGCGAGGTGGACCTGGCCCAGGACCTCGGCCGCTCGCAGGAGCTGGACGCGCTCACCCAGAACCTGGTGGCGCTGCAAAGCCAGCGGCGGCTGGCGGCGGCGCGCTATGTCGACGGCAGCCCGATCGTCGCCGATCTCGACCGGCGCATCGCCCAGCTGCAGGCGCAGATCGCCAAGACGCCCAGCCAGCAGGTCGCCATGACCCACCGGGCGGTCAACCCGCTGCGCCAGCAGCTCGACACCCAGATTGCCGACGCCCAGGCGGACGCGGCGGGGCTGCGCCAGGGGCGGGAGGCCGTGGCCGCGGCGCTGCGCCAGGCCAACGCCCGCCTGCTGGACCTGGTGGCCATCGGTCCCAAGTACCGCGAGCTGCAGCGTGAGCGCAGCCTGTTGGAAACGGCCTTCACCGACCTCAACAAGCGGGTCGAGGACGCTCGGGCCTCCGACAGCCTGTCGCGCAGCCACGCCAACGTCCGGGTCCTGCAATCCGCCTCGGCGCCCTCGCACGGCAAGGCTGGGCGGATACTGCTGCTGGTTGGCGGCCTCGCCGTGGGGCTGGTGGCGGCCGGCGCGATGGTGCTGCTGTCGAGCGCCCTCTTCGAAGGCATGCTGTCGCCGAGGGACGCCGAGGAGAAGCTGGGACTGCCCGCGATCATGGCGATTGCGGAGCGGCAGCCACGCGCACGGCCCGACGAGCCGCTGCCGTCGGCGCAGTTCCTGGGGCCGGAGGACGCCGACCTTCTGGACCGGCTGGTGAGCACGGTGGCGGTGAGCCGCGGCCGTGTGCTGCAGATGATCGGGGCCGGTCCGCAGGTCGGGGTCTCCAGCCTGGCGGTCGACTACGCCCTGCTGGCCGCGCGGGAGGGCGGCCGCGTGCTGCTGCTCGACCTCGAACCGGAGCAAGGGTCCTCGGACGTCGAGTTGTTGCAGACCTTGGGCGGGGTGGCCCACGACCTGCCGGGCGGGCGGCTGGTGCGGTTCGGCGAGGGGGCGGCGCGCCTTGACGTCACACGGCCGCACGGCCCGCGGGAACTGGCCCACGGCGAGGCCAGCTGGGCTCGGCTGATGGAGGAGGCGCGCAAGTACTACGACCTGATCCTGGTTGACGCGCCGCCGCTGGTCCGCTCGCGGCTGGGACAGTTGCTGGCGCCGCATGTGGACGTCACCCTGATAGTCGTGGCGGCGGAGAGCACGCGCGCCGCGGTCGCCCTGCACGTGGTCGAGCGGATCCGCGCCACTGGCGGCGACGTCATCGCCTCGGTGCTGAACCGGCGGCGCTTCTACATCCCCGCCCGCCTCTACAGGTGGCTCTAGCCCGTGCCCGAGGAGCGTTCAGTCGGCCCGTCGCGCCGGGCCGTGGTCGCCGCCGCCCTGGCCAGCTTCGCGCCGGCGCGGTCCAGCGAGGCCGGCGACGTACGGCTGGGCGCCATCGCCGCGCGCGCCGGTGTGCTCTACGGCGCGGCGATCGAGCCGGAGGACGTGCAGCGCGATCCGGCGTACGCCGAGCTGATCAAGGCCCAGTGTCGCCTGGTCACGCCCGAGAACGCCATGAAGTGGTCGGCGCTGCGGCCGGCGCCCGACGCCTTCGACTTCCGCGGGGCGGATGCGGTGGTGAGCTTCGCCCAGGCCTTCGGCGCCAAGGTGCGCGGCCATTGCCTAGTCTGGCACGAGTCCTTGCCGGACTGGCTGAGCGGCGAGCCCGCGCGGTTCACGCCGGCCTTGCTGCAGACGCACATCGCCACCGTGGTCGGGCGCTACCGCGGCCGTGTAGGCGGCTGGGACGTCGTCAACGAATGGGTCGAGCGCAACGACAAGCGGCCAGACGGCCTGCGCGCCTCGCCCTGGCTGCAGGTGATGGGGCCGGAATATATCGCGCTCGCGCTCAGGACGGCGCACGCCGCCGATCCGCGCGCGCGGCTGATCCTGTCCGACTATGGGCTGGAGTATGAGGACATCCCGTGGATGGCCGAAAAGCGCGCCACCACCTTGCAACATCTGGCCGAGCTGAAGCGCGCAGGCGTCCCGTTGCACGGGGTGGGGATACAGGCTCACCTGCTGGGCGATCATCCGCCGAGCTTCGGCGCGGGCCTCACGGGCTTCATTCGCGACCTGCGTAAGCTGGGCCTCGACGCCTACATCACCGAGCTCGACGTCGACGACCAGAACACCCCCGGCGGGCCGGCCGAGCGTGATGCGGCGGTCGCCCGGATCTATCGCGCCTTTCTGAAGCGGGTTCTGGCCGAGCCCAATGTGGCGCTGGTCAACACCTGGGGCCTTTCCGACCGCTACACCTCGAAGGCCAGGCTCAAGCCGCGCGGCGACGGCGCGCCGGTCCGGCCACTGCCCTTCGACCGCGACCTGGCCCCCAAACCCGCCGCCTTCGCGATTGCTCAGTGCTTGAGCGCGCGGTGGGGGTAGACAAAAAAGCCTCGATGCCCGCTTTTCGCCGGGACGAGCGGGGAGAGAGATTTGTCGAGCGGCGCTCAGTGCGGCGGCGCGATCGGGTCGTCCGAGAGCATGGCGTTCTTCTTCGCCTGCCACTTCATGTCGAGCTCGAGGTTGTAGGCCGCCGACTGCAGCGTATCGAGCGCGTGGGTGCGACAGTAGCTGTTCATCCAGCTTTCGACCTCGGCGGGCGTGCGCGTCGCCAGCACGTGGCCGTCTCGGGTGTAGGCGCCGCGCGAGACCGAGCCCAGCACCCATTCGAACTGGCCCAGGTGCTCCGGCTTCTCGATGCCGCTGATCCAGGCGCCGCAGAGGGTGTCGCCGGCGCCCAGCACGACGGTGGCGGATTCGGCCCGCGCGGCGCCGGCGAGGCCGCCCAGCAAGAGCACGAGACCCCAGAAGCGGCGGGCGGCGGTCATGGCGCGATCGGTTCCTTCAAGCTCTGCTCGGCCGGTCGCCGGCCCGAGGTTCGGAGGCGGCGGCGAGACAGGTCTCGGATCCATGTTCTGTTATGGAACACCGCAGTCCCAGGTCATGCGCCGCCGAAGCTGCAGGACTGACGCCATATCCAGGAACGAGCCTGACGTAGCGGTGCAATTCGAATCAGCCCTGACAGCGATTCATGTTGGGATTTACCTGACCGCCAAAGAAATCGCAACGCCCGTTGAAATACACGTTTGTGGTGTACTTGCTCGACCTCAGGATTAGGTGGTTGCCTGTAATATCAGGAGGTCCGGCGGCCGTGGAAGCGCCGTTCCATGGCGCGGAACAGCTGTTCGAGCTCCGTCTCGCGCACCGCGCCCTGGCCGGCGCCGGCGCCATAGCGCGAAAGGTCCAGGGGGCGCGGCCGAGACGCTGAGGCGGCGGCGCGAGCAGGGGCGGTGGCGGCCTTGGGTTGCGGGGCCGGCGAGATCGCCTCAGGCCGTTCCGGCTTCGGCCGGGCCTGGGTTTGGGCCTGGGGGCGCGCCGGCTCCGCCACCGCTGCGACGGGCGCCGCGGCCGCTACAGGAGGGGGCGACGTCATGACCGCAGCCGCCGGCGCCGCTTCGGCCGGTGGATCGACGATCGGACGTGCGAATTCCTGATACGAGATCTCGCCGCGGACCTTCGTCAGGAGATGCTCTACGTCATACATCTCTGCACCCTGGTGTCTCATGGTGAACCGTCACCAGAGAGCGTCAGCAAGGTCCATGCCCAGGATTGTCGCAGGGGGTGCGAATAGGCCCAGGTGCGACCTTCAGTAGCCAATACGGATTACGATCGCCCCCGTTCTGTGCGGATCGTCCACCCGGGCGCGCATGTCGGCGGCGGCGCCCTGGGCTTCGAACCAGGCCCCATAGAGCCCTTCGAGCAGAGCCTCCAAGGCGCTGCGCCAGTGGTCCTGGTCGGGGTCCTCGGGGGGCAGGGCGGGAAACGCCTCGTGCCGGATCAGGATTTCGCCGCCGGCCAGGCTGAAGCTCGCCACGCCCCAGGAGGTCGCCTCCAGCGTGGCGTTGATCGCCCGCTCCAGCTCGGGCAGGGTCTCCAGCCGCGGCAGCGGCAGCTCCGCGGCCATTCGCCGGCCGATCTGCCGCAGGAAGCCGCCGGCCTCGTCGCGCGGGAAGCTTCCGAAGAGCTCGGCCGCGATCGCCCGGGCGAAGGCCCGCCACTGCGGATGGAAGAGCTGACGGGCCAGGTAGCCGTCGAGCGCGCCGTTGACCGGGCCCGCCTCAGGGCGATCGAGAGTGTCAGCGAACATAGCCGGCGTCCTGTGCGAAGAGCTGCTTGACGTAGAGCGAAACGATCGACTCCGAATACCGCCCGAATGTGTCGAACTGGATCATCCCGCCGGCGATCGTCAACGGGGTGATCTGGTACTCGGCGCGCAGATAGCCGGCGATGCCGAAGCCGCTGCGGCTGGCGCTCGGGTAGAAGGCGGAAATCGCGGCATTCTGCGCCGCCAGCGCGATCATGCGGCCCTGCAGGGCCGCGTCGCTGGCGAAGATCGGCGCCCGGTCCTCGCGGTAGGACTGCATGCCTGGTGCGATGTTGAGATCGAGCCACCACTTGTCGCGGCGCAGCGAATAGGTGATCGGCACTGAGGCGGCGACGAACTGCTGCGGCGAGAAGTAGCCGCCGTGGCCCAGGGTGAAGAACCGGAGATTCCGGTCATAGCCCTGCAGGTTCAGGTTCAGGCCGATCTGCAGCCGCTCGCCGTCGTCGTTGTCGATGGCCCTGAAGTAGCCGCCGAAGTTGGTCTCGAAGGCCGAGTTGCTCGGCACGTTTTCGCCGCTGAAGCGCTTGCCGGCGAGGTCGGCGTAGAGGCCGAGACGACCGAACTCGCCCGCGGCCCCGACGGTGGCCTGCTGGCGGATCACCGGGCCGCTGTGCTGGCCGGTGACGGTGGTGTCTTCGTCGCCCGCGTAGGAGAGCAGGCTGTCGGTCACCGGCCGCTGCTCGACGCCAGCCTTGAAGGTCATGGGGCCGACTTGCGGGGTGAAGGTGACGCCGGCGCTGACGTTGGTGTTGCGGAAGCCGACGGGTGTCGAGCCTACGTCGGCGTGCACGGACTTGCTGTCGTAGGCGAGCGCGACCGCCACCCCAGCCGCCGAGCGGGCGCGCTGTGGCGGCAGCGTGATCTGCTTGGCGTTGCTGGCGACCTGGATCCCGGCGATCAGCGGATTGGCGCCGACGCGCTGCGCCCCGTCGCCGCTCGGCGTGCCGGCGCTGAGCGCGACCGGGGTCACCGTGGCGCTGAGCCGGCCCTGGCCCAGGGTGGTGCTGGCCAGCGTCCCGTGGGCGGAGATCTCGGTCAGCCGGCTGCTGCCGTCCTCGCCGCTACGGGCGCGCACCGCGAGCCCGCCCTCCAGGCGCGCGGCCGCCTCGCGCTGGGCCTGGGCGAGGTCGCTCTCGATGCGCGAGCCGAGCGGCGCGGAGCCGGTGGCGACGGGGCCACGCAGGGTGTCGATCGGCGGGGCATAGGTTGCGGGCGCCGGCAGGTAGCCCGTCGGAGGCGGGACGCCGGGGAAGGCGGCCGGCATCAGCGGCGTGGAGGGCGTCGCGGGCAGGGCTGCCATAGGGAGGGCCGCCAGCGGGACCTGTGGGGGTGCGGCGGAGCTCGGCGACAGCGGCCATCCGGCCGGCGCGGCGGCTGGGGCGACCGGCGGCAGCACCCCGGGGGCGACGGCCTGGGTGCTATAGAGCGGCGCTGCGGGCTCGGCGGGAACGGCGCTGCGGAACGGGTTCGGGCCCAGCACGCCGGCGCGCCCGAGGCCGCCGGACTGGGACGCGCGCATCATGGCGTCGGCCCGTGCGAAGGCGGCGATCGCCTTGCGCTGATGGCCCTGGGCCTGCTCGACCTTGCCGATCTCGTAGACGATCTCGGGATCGGCGGGCTTCAGGCTCTGGGCGCGGCGCAGCAGCGCCTCGGCATGCTCGTAGTCGCCGCCCGTCTCGGCGGCGCGCGCGGCTTCCAGCCAGGCGCTGGCGTCCTGCGGATGGGTCTCCAGCAGCATGGCGTAGGCGGCGCCCGCCTCGCGCGAGCGCCCGCCCGCCTGGTAGACGCGGCCCAGCGCCGCCAGCAGGCCCGCGTCGCGCGGATCGGCCCCCAGGGCCTGGGACAGCACGTCGTAGGCGCCGGCAAGGTCGCCAGCTTCCCGCAGCCGGTCGGCGCGGCGCGTGGCGTAGCCGGCGTACATGTCGCGCCAGGCGGCCTGCTCCTCGGGCGTGCGCGCGAGGCTTGAGGTCTGGGCGAGCAGGTTCGCCGCCGCTCCGTCCTGGCCGGTCGCCGCCAGCACATCCAGGAAGCCGCCGGCGTCCCCCGGGTGCGCGCCGGCTGGCGGCGGGGCGTTCGCCGCCTCCAGGGCCAGGGCGCCCGCTTCGTAGGTGTCGCCCAGCGAGAGCAGCGTGCGGGCGATCTCGCTGCGCGCCGCATAGCTCAGCCGGCCCTGGGTCACCAGGTTGCGCAGCATGGTGATCGCCAGCACGCCCTGGCCGCGCTGCTGCATCGTCCTGGCTTGGGCGATCGTGCCCTGGATGTCGAGGCGTGCGGCCAGCGCCTTGACAGCCTCATTGCGCCGCTCGGGCGGGATGCGCGCCAGGCGCGCGCGCGCGACGTCGAGCTGGCCGGCGGCCTCGGCGTAGAGGGCCGAGGCCTGCAGGGTGTCTGGATCGTTCGCACCTTCGGCGAACAGAGGGGCGGCTACGCCGGCGGCGCTCTGCGGATCGCCATGGGCGAGGAGGAACTGGGCATAGTCGTAGCGAGCCCAGGGATTGCGCGGATCCGAGGTCACCGCCTGGGCCAGGGCCGCGCCGGCGCCGAAGGTGTCGCCCACCTGGGCGAGGGTCTTGGCGCGGGCGTCCTCGATGCGCGAGCGGTCGGGGCCGCTGACACCGGTCGGCGACTGGGCGGCCAACTGGGCGGCGCCGCCTGTGTCGCCCTGCGCCAGCAGGGTCTGGGCGAGCCCGGAGACCGCCTCGGCGCGGTGCGGGTCGCGCTGCAGGACGTCACGATATAGCGCTGCGGATTCATTGAAGCGGCGCTGGCGGTAATAGACGTCGGCCAGCACCAGCTGGGCTTCGACGCGGTCCTTGTAGCCGCTGGCGGCCAGCGGCTTCAGCGCGGACTCGGCGGCGGCCAGCTGGCCCTTGGCGAGGGCGGCGCGCCCGCGGTCGAAGGCGACGTAGAAGCGGGCGGTCTGCAGCGCGTCCGACCAGCGCCAGCCGTCGACGCCGGCCGAGGCGCGCTCGAGCAGCGGGAGGGCCTCGCCGAACCGCCCCTGGCGCAGGCGGATCGTGCCCAGCCCGCCCGCGGCGTCACGGTCGTCGGCGCGCAGGCGCAGCGCCTCGCGGAAGTCGCGCTCGGCAGCGGCGAGCTGGCCGGCGCCCAGCGCCTGGAAGCCGGCGGCGCGCAGCGGCCCGCCCGGATCGACGTTGCGGCGCGGCGCGGCGATCTGGGCCTTGCCCTGGGGTTCGGCCGGCGGCGGCGGCAGGGTCACGCCGACCAGCTGGGCCACCTGGATCAGCCGCTGGTCCGTGGGGCGGACGAGGGGGCGAAGGCGCTCGAACCAGTCGCGCGCGGTGGCGGCGTCGCCATCCTGGGCGGCGTAGAGGGCGCGGCGGTAGACCGCCTCGGGATGGCGCGGCGCGAGCGTCAAGGCCCGCTGCAGCGCGGCCTGGGAAACGTCATTGTGGCCCTGCTCGCGGGCTGCGGCCGCCTGGGCCAGCAGGACGTCGATCCGGGTCTCGCGGCTGAAGTCGCTCTTGAGCTCCTGACGCAG
>CBJNAS010000001.1:0-43087 GCA_966434565.1 uncultured Phenylobacterium sp. | reverse complement strand
GCCTCGTCGAACAGGATGGCCGCGCGATGCTCGGCCAAGGGCTCGGCGTTCGCCGGCGACGCCGGATGAGCCATCGCGAGCGCCAGCGCCAGGATGACGACCCGCCGCATCCCAGGTCAACGCCTCAGAGCTTCCCGCTGAACTGCACGCCCGCGATAATCGGATCGTTGATCATGCCGGTCAGGTTGTCGAAGTCGATGCCGCCGACGAGGCGAACCTGGTTCAGGCAGTTGCGGCAGAAGCCGGCCAGTTCGTACTTGCCGTCGCCCCAGCGAACGCCCGCGCGGATCCCGAGGTCGGCGAAGGGCTGGCCGGAAAATTCCTTCGATTGGTAGAGGAAGAAATTGATCTGGCTGCGCCAGGCCAAGTCGCTGTTGAAGAACACCTCGCGCCCGCCGGCCAGCGGCAAGGTGTAGGTGATCGAGGGATCGACCGTCCACTTCGGCGCCTGAGGCAGCGGATTGCCGTCGATCAGGGCGTTGCCCTGGGCGTTGATGGGATCCAGCACCGTGCACGAGGCGCAGACGCCGACCGACAGCGTTGGGTCCTCGATGCGGGTCACGTTGTAGCTGGCGGCCGCGGCGAACTGGAGGTGTTCGGTGATCTGGGCCCCCAGCTCGACCTCGCCGCCGTAGCCCACCGTCTTCTTGGCGTTCAACAGCCGGGTCGAGTTATCCGTGCCGCCGACCGCGGTCAGCTGCTGGTTTTTGACCACATAGTAGAAGGCGTCGGCGTTCAGCTTCACGCGACGGTCGGCCAGGAACGACTTGAAGCCCAGCTCCACCGAGCGGTTGGTCTCCGCCTTGACGACCTGGATGCCGACCGTGGCCGAGGGCGAGCCAAAGCTCGGGGCGCGGAAGCCGGTCGCGAAGCGGCCGTAGAGGTTGAAGTCCGGCGCGACCTTGTAGGTGGCGCTGACGTCGCCGCTCAGATTGTCGCCGGTCGCCTTCGCCGAGGTCTGGGCGAAGGTCTGGTTCACCGCGGCGATGATGTCGAAGTCCTTGTGGTCGTGGGTGTAGCGCAGGCCGCCACGCAGGTCCCACCTTTCGGTCGGCCTGTAGGTCAGCGAGCCGAACACCGCGTAGGCGTCGTTCTTCTGGCGGGCGATGTTGTAGTCGGTGACCGTGTTCCCGAGCTGGTCAAAGTCGAGATTCGGCCCGCTCGCGGTCTCGTGGAAGAAGTAGGCGCCCGCCAACCAGTTGATCGGCCCCGCATAGTTCGACTGGGCGCGCACCTCCTGGGTGATCTGCGTGTGATCGGTCGTGCCGCCGGCGGTCTCCACGGCGAATGGAATGCCCACAATCGTCCCATCGGGCTTGGTCACCGTGGGGCCCATGGTGGGTTCGTAGGACGCGCCGAAGCCGCCGTCGATGTCGCCTTGAGTAAAGTAGTTGAGTATCTTCTCGACGCCGGTGATGGACACGACCGAAATGTCGCCGAAGTTCCAGGTCAGCCGCGCGCTGCCGCCGATACTCCCCAACTGCTGGGTGTTCTTGCCGTCGGCATAGAATTTCGCCGGGTCGAAGCCAGGGACGAGGTCGTTTGTGCCGGGCTGGATGACGTTGGCGCGGAACAGCCGCGCCGAGCCATTCAGATGACGCCCGTGGATATTGAAGAGCGCGTTGAAGTCGGAGCTCGGCTGATAGAGCACCTGCAATCGTCCGGCGAAGTCGTCATAGCCTTCGAGCTTGGTTTTGTTGATCGGGTCGCTGACCCAGTTGCCGCGGTGCTGCTCCTGCAACGACAGGCGCACGGCCACGACATCGTTCACCGGCGCATTCAGGACGCCGATGAAGTTGGCGGTGTTGTAAGTCGCCTCCGACAGGCTGTAGCTGCCGGTTAAGGCGCCCAGCTGGGGCTTGGCGGATTGCACATGGACGACGCCCGCCGGGGCGTTGCGTCCGAACAGCGTCCCCTGCGGCCCGCGCAACACTTCCACATCGGAGATGTCGAAAATTGGGAAGCCCTTCAGGACTGGGCTCTCTTGCACGACGTCGTCGTAGACCAGCGACACGGGCTGGGAGGCGAAGGCGTTGAAGTCGGTGTTGCCGTAGCCGCGGACGTAGAAGCGCGGGAAAGTCCGGCCGTTCGAGGACTCGATGTTCAAACTGGGCACGGTGTTGGCCAGGGCGCGAACGTCGCCGCCCGAGGTGAAGATCGTCTTCACCTGCGCCTCGCCGATGACGCTCGTCGACACCGGCACGTTCTGCTCCTTTTCCGTTCGGCGGGTGGCCGTGACCACCAGTTCGGCGACCTGACCGACGCCCGCGGCCGCCGACGCGGCCTCCTCGGCTCGAGCGCTATGGGCGGCGCAGACGAAGGCCGCGAGCGAGAGCGCTGCAATGCTGGCGCGTTGCGCAAGCGCCGAGCGTGTCGCGCATCGCGTCGACGGCATGGCGCCAGGCGCGACTGTAAAATCAGCAGAGGCCATGCAAGGCGCCGCGTTAAGCGGTCTCGTCAGAAGTCCCCCAAACATAGCTTAGTCCCCCGATTGCCTTTTCGGGGCGGGACCGTAATTGCGCTAAGGCGACCAACCAAACGCAATGAATTCCACGGAGCGTTGCGAAAAAGAGGACAGGCGTGAATGCCCGCATTCTCACGATTCCTACGATACTTCATGGTTGTCGGGCGGCTTGGCTCAATCCGGAAGGCGTCGGAAGAGCTGAACGTGTCGTCGTCCGCGATCGATCGGCAGATCCTTCGTGTGGAAGCTGACCTTGGCGTGCCGCTTTTCGAGCGGTTACCGACCGGCTTACGGCTCACAGCTGCAGGCGAGATCATGATGGCCGCGGGCGGTCGCTGGCAGAAGAATCTTCGCGACGTGACGGCCCAGATCGAGGACCTGCGGGGCCTCAAGCGCGGTCACGTCGACATTGCCGTGATCGATGCCTTGGCCAAGGGCTACATCCCCAGCATGGTCAAGTCGCTCCAAGCCCGCCACCCGGGCATTACGATCGGGCTGAAGGTGCTGGAGAACGACGGTGTGCGCTTGGCGATTGCGCAAGGCGACGTCGATTTCGGCATCTTTTTCGAGCCGCAGTCATACAAGGATCTTACCGTCCGCGCCTTCGTCGATGTCGTGTTGGGTTTCGTGACACCCGGAGACCATCCCTTTGGCCGGCAGCCCGAGGCCCGCTTTTCCGCGTGTGCAGAGGAAATGTTGGTGGTTCCAGCCAACCCATTGGCCGTGCACGAGCAGGTCGCCGTGCTCGAGGGAGTCACGGGCGTCGCCATAAACAAGGTCGTGACCTGCGACAACATCCAGATGATCATCTCCCTGGTCATGGAGGGCGTCGGCGTCGGCGTCCTGACATCGATAGACGTGATTCCCGAGGTTACGAGCGGCCAGCTCTGCTTCACCCGGATCGCTGATTCCATCCTGCGCCCGATGACCCTGGCCTTGTGCACCGCTTCGGCGCGTACGCCCTCGCATGCCTGCAGCATCGTGCTCAACGAGATCGAGAACAGCTTTCCGCAGCTAGGCTATCCAACCTCGATCGAGGGGCCTGTTGCGAAGCGGGTCGCCTGACTCGCGAGGCGGTGATCGCGATCATCAACGCGCCTTGCCGGCAAGCCTTTCGATCCGGGCAAGCCTGACCTCATTTTTCGAACGGCGTGGCGCACAAACGACGCTTGTGGCGACGTGGCGGCAGGACCTAATCGCCTCAATCCAGATTCAGAGACCCCTTATGAGCAGCATTCTCACGATCGACGCCGGCCCGTTCTCGTTCCGCGGGCGCCTTGAGGATGAACTCGCGCCCGCGACGTGCGCCGCCTTCCGCGCGCTGCTCCCCTACGAGGAGCGGGTCATCCATGTCCGATGGAGCGGCGAGGGCGTCTGGATTCCGATGGGAGACCGGGGGTTCGACCTCCCCTGGGAGAACAACACCAGCTACCCAGCGCCTGGGCAGTTCATCTTTTACCCCAAGGGGATCAGTGAGACCGAGATACTATTGGCCTACGGTGGCGTGCGTTTCGCCAGCAAGGCAGGCCAATTGTCCGGCAATCATTTCCTGACCATTGTAGAGGGCCAGGAGAATTTGGCCGCACTTGGCAAACTGACTCTTTGGGAAGGCGCGCAGCAGATCCGTTTTACCCTCGCTGTGGCATAGGATAGCTCGGCCGGCGCCGTGGCTCATGGCCCCCTCGGCCTTAGAGCGTCCCCGCTTCGCCAACCAGGTCCCGCGCCGGCAGTTGGAGCAATTGGGCGAGGACCGCGATGGCGATGACGTCTGGCTCCTTGCCGGCGACGCCCTCCACGCCGATTGGGCAGGTCAGGCGCGCGCGCGCCGCTTCGGACACGCCCGCCCGCTCCAGTCGCGACAGGAAGCGCGCGCGCTTGGTGGCCGAGCCGATGAGGCCGAGGAAGGCGAACGAGGAGCCGCGTAATGCGGCCTCGGTCAGGTGGAAATCCAGCGCATGGTCGTGCGTCATGATGACGACCGCCGCCGACGCGGGCGCCTCGGCGATGCACTGCGCCATCGCCGTTTCCGGTACGATCGTCACGCCGTCGATGCTGCCGAACACCGGGCGCGTGTCGAACCATGCGAGGCGGAAAGGCAGGCTGGCGGCGTGGCGGGCAATCGCCTGGCCCACGTGGCCGGCGCCGAACAGGTAGATCGTTCGCCGCCGCCCGCCGAGGGTCTCGGCGAAGCTCGCCCCCTCCCGCAGCGCCTCGCCGCGGACGGACAGCGGGGTCGGCGCAAGGTCGTCGACGACGCGCCGCTCGACGTGGGCGCGTTTGAGGGTGGTGACCAACGCCCGACCGTCTTGCGCCGACCCGACCCAGCTGAGCCGTACGGAATCGACGTGTTCCACCAGCAGCCGCACCCGCCCGCCGCAGCATTGCCCAAGCAGAGGGCCTAGCGGGTAATCCTGGACCCGCCAGGCGCCGGGCGGATGCCCAAGGATAGCCCGCGCTTGGTCAAGGACGCGAAATTCGAGATTGCCGCCGCCTATCGTGCCGAAGACGCGCTCGGCTGTGACGATCATCCGCGTTCCCGGATCCCGCGGGGCGGACCCCTCGACCGCCAGCACCGAGACCATGGCGGCGGGGCCCTCGCCGGTGGCGTCTCGCAGCCATTGCAGCCAGTCGATCACGGAGGGCTCCGATGAGCGGCGATCGAGGCGAGGATGCGCTCCGGCGTCGCCGGCGCATCCAGGCTAGGCAGCGCACGCACCTCAGGCGCCACCGCGGCCACGGCCTGCGTCAGGGCCGAGAAGACCGAGATCGCCAGCATGAACGGGGGCTCGCCGACCGCCTTCGACCGACGGATGGTCGGCTCGACGTTGTCGGCCTTCCAGAGAGCGATGCTCATTCGCGCCGGCCGGTCGGAAGCCGTCGGGATCTTGTAGGTGGCCGGGGAGTGGGTCAGCAGCCGTCCGCCCCCGTCGAATACCAGCTCCTCGGTGGTCAGCCAGCCCTGGCCTTGGATGAAGCCGCCCTCGATCTGGCCAATATCGATCATCGGGTTCAACGAGCGTCCCACGTCGTGGAGGATGTCGACGGCGAGGACGCGATGTTCTCCGGTGAGCGTGTCGATCACCACCTCCGACACCGCCGCGCCGTAGGCGAAATAATAGAAGGGCCGGCCCCTGTGCGCAGCGCGGTCGTAGGCGATCTTGGGCGTCGCGTAGAAGCCGCTAGCGACCAGCGAGACCCGGCCGAGATAGGCCTTGCGGCAGAGCTCGGCGAACGACATCAGCTCGCCGCCCGCCAGCACGCCCTCGGGCGTGAAGCGGACGTCGGCCTCTGCACAGGCGAAGGTGCGCGCCAGGAAGTCCGCGAGCCGCTCCCGGATGGTTGTAGCCGCATTGTGCGCCGCCATGCCGTTGAGGTCCGCCCCCGAGGAGGCGGCCGTGGCCGAGGTGTTGGGCACCTTGTCCGTGCGGGTGGAGGTGATGCGGACCGTCTCAGGCGGCACGGCGAAGACGTCGGCGACGACTTGGGCGACCTTGACCATCAGGCCCTGCCCCATCTCCGTGCCGCCGTGGTTCACCTGGATCGTCCCGTCCGCGTAGACGAGCACCAGGGCGCCTGCCTGGTTGAGATGGGTGGTGGTGAAGCTGATGCCGAACTTGACCGGCGTCAGGGCGATCCCCTTCTTGAGAACCTCGTTGCGGGCGTTGAAGGCTTCGACCTCCTTCCGCCGCGCGTCGTAGCGCGCATCGGCTCGCAGGCGGACGATCAATTCCGGCGCGATATTGTCGGTGACGGTCATCCCGTAGGGGGTGACATCCCGCCCGGGCCCGTAGAGGTTCGCCTGCCGCACGGCGAGGGGATCCAGGCCCAAGTGGGCCGCGACCGCGTCGATCACCCGCTCGATCGCCATCATCCCCTGCGGCCCGCCGAAGCCGCGGAAGGCGGTGTTGGACACCGTATTGGTCTTCAGCCGGTGCGAGACGATCTCGACGTCGGGCAGCCAGTAGCAGTTGTCGGCGTGGAACATCGCCCGGTCGTTGATCGCCGGCGACAGGTCGACCGTCGCGCCGCACCGCGAGGCGAGCTCCAGCCTCAGCGCCAGGATGCGCCCATCGTCGTCGAAACCCGCGTCGTAGCGCACGCGAAACTCGTGGCGCTTGCCGGTCAGCGCCATGTCGTCGTCGCGGTCAGCCCTGAACTTGGCCGGCCGGCCGGTGCGGCTGGCCACGAGCGCCGCCGCCACGGCGAAGAGGGCCGCCTGGGTCTCCTTGCCGCCGAAGGCGCCGCCCATCCGCCGGACCTCGACGGTCACGTCGGCGTCGGCGAGGCCCAGGGCCTTGGCCGCCAGGTGCTGAACCTCGCTGGGATGCTGCGTCGAGGACAGGATGTGGACCTGCCCCTGCTCCATCGGCGTGGCCAGGGCCACCTGGCCTTCGAGATAGAAATGTTCCTGCCCGCCAATCTCGAAGACGCCGGACAGCCGGTGGGGCGAGGTCGCCAAAGCGCCGGCGGCGTCTCCACGGGCCATCCGCTGCGCCGGCTCGATCAGCGAGGCGGCCTCTTCGGCCTCCTCGATGGTGAAGCAGGCGGGCAGCTCGGCGTATTCGACCTTGCCGAGGCGCGCGGCCTTGCGCGCCGCCGTCCGGCTGGTTGCGGCCACCAGGAACAGCGCCTGGCCTACGCAGATCACCTCGCCGTCGGCGAGCAGCCGGTCGTCGCCCGCGAAGGGGCTGACATCGTTGGCTCCGGGGATGTCGGCGGCGGTGAAGACCGCGACGACGCCCTCGGCCGCGCGCACCGCCGACAGGTCCATCGACACGATGCGGGCGTGCGCCCTCGCGCTCTGGCCGAAGGCGAGGTGCAGCAGGTCGGCAGGCTCTGGGACGTCGTCGACGTAGCGGGCGGCCCCGGTCACGTGCAGGACGGCGCTGTCGTGCGGTCGCGCGCGCGACACCAGGGCTTCGAGACCGGAGTCAGCCATGGGCCCTCTCCCCCTCCAGCACCGAAACCGCCTCGCCCTGCGCGCGGCGCCAGAGCCGGCGCAGGAGGTTGGCCGCGGTTTCCAGCCGATAAGCGGCCGAGCCGCGGAGGTCGCTGAGCGGCGCATAATCCTGCCGCAGGGCCCAAGCGGCGCCTTCGATCGTCGCAAAGGTGAACGGCTGGCCGATCAGGGCGGTTTCGCAGGCCCGCGCGCGCCGCGGCGTCGCCGCCATTCCCCCAAAGGCTACGCGCGCGCTTTCAATTCGGCCGTCCGCGACCGACAGCGCGATCGCGCCGCAGACGGCGGAGATGTCGCTGTCGAAGCGCTTGGACAGCTTTGAGACCAGGATGACGTCGTCGGGCTTTGGCCGCGGCGTCCAGAGGCTTTCGACGAACTCGCCAGGACGCCGGTCCTGCTTGCCGTACTCGAGGAAAAAGTCCTCCAGCGGCAGGGTGCGTCGGCCCTGGGCGCTGCAGAGCGTCAGCTCGGCCCCCAAGGCGATGAAGGCCGGCGGGCCGTCGCCGATCGGCGAGCCGTTGGCGATATTGCCGCCGACGGTGGCGGCGTTGCGAACCTGCAGGCCGCCGATCCGCCGTACCAGCTCGCCAAGGTCGGGATGCAATCGGCCGAGCGCAGCGTGGGCGTCGGCGTAGCGAACCCCCGCTCCGAGGCGCAGGCCGCCCGGCGCCTCCTCGATGCGGCCAAGCTCGGCCACGTCGGCGAGGAACACCACCTTCTGCAGGACCTTGAGCTCCTTGGTCACCCACAGCCCGACGTCGGTCGCGCCGGCGACGAGGAGCGCGTCCGGATGCTGGGCGAGGATTTCCGCCAGCTCTTCGACCGAGCGCGGGGCGAACCAGAGCCGCCAGCCGTGGCGGCCACGCGCGCCGTTCGGCCGCTGCAGCGCGGCCAGCGCCTGGACCAGAGCGCCGTCGTCGCGCGCGCACGGCTCGATCGCCGCGCCCGCCTCCAGGATCGGGCCATAGCCGGTGCAACGGCAAAGGTTGCCGGCGATCACGTCGGCCACCGGCAGGTCGGCGCCGCTGGCCCCGCAACTGCGGCCATAGAGCGACATGACGAAGCCCGGCGTGCAGAAGCCGCACTGGGAGGCGCCGCTCGCGGCCATCTGCGCCTGCAGGGGATGCAGCTTGCCCCCAGGCGACAAGCTCTCGACCGTCAGCAGGGCGCGGCCGTCGAGCATCGGCAGGAAGAGGATGCAGGCGTTGACCGCGCGCCAGGCGATCTTTGGACCGGCCAGTTCGCCCACCAGCACAGTGCAGGCGCCGCAGTCGCCCTCGGCGCAGCCCTCCTTGGTTCCGGTGCGTCGTAGCCGGTAGCGCAGGAGGTCGAGCAGGGTGGCGGTCGGATCCACCTCGTGCAGTTCGATCAACTCATCATCGAGAAAGAAGCGGACCGTGGCGGCGTCCTTCGTCATCTCAACTGCCCCTGTAGGTCGAGTAACCGTAGGGCGAGACCAGCAGCGGCACGTGATAGTGGGCGTCGGCCTCGGCAAGGCCGAAGCGGATGCAGACCAGGTCGAGGAAGGGCGGATCGCTCTGCGCAACGCCTAGGGCGCGGAAATAGTCGGCGACCGCGAACTCGAGCTCGTACCGTCCGGGCGGCAGCGCCGGCAGGTCGCGGCGCCGCCCATCGGCGTCGGTGCGCCCTTCGAACAGCACCTTCCCCTCGGCGAGGAGGCGCAGCATCACGCCCGCGGCGGGGCGGCCGTGCGAGGTGTCGAGCACATGGGTGGAGAGGCTGCTCATGCGGCGGCGTCCTCTTCCTGCGGCGGCCATTGGCCCAGGAATTCGGGCTCGTCATAGGCGAGGAAGTCGGCCAGCAGCGGCCCGCTGTCGTCGATGAAGAGCTGGTTGGTCACGCCCTGCACGAGACGGGGCAGGGCGGTCTTCAGGCCCGACAGCGCGGCGGCGGAGAGCCCCAGGCTGATCAGGGCCGAATAGTTGAAAGCGAAGAGGCCACGCAGCGCCTCGGCTCCCGCCGCGTCGCGGGCGAGGAGCTCGAAGCCCGGGCCGAGATAAGGATGGGCGTCGATCATGGCGTTGGCTTCGCCGGACGGGGGCGTGAACCGGTCGCCCCAGCGGGCGACCTGATCGCCGACCAGCCGCAGTTCCGGCCTGAGCGCGGGATCGCTCACCAGACCGGTCGAGAGCACCAGGAAGTCGAACTGATGGTCGCCCTTCGGGGTGGTCACGCGAACGCCGTCGTCGCACGGCGCCACCGTCCGCCACGGCGCGCCTAGGTGCAGGTCGAAACCCGGCCAAGCGGCGGCCCGCTCGAAGGTGTCGTTCGTCGGCGGCTGGTTATGGCCCAGGAAGCAGGCCATGACCTCGTATTTCGCCGCATCGTCCAGGGCCGGATAGCGCCCGGTGAAGCCGACCCGCTCCATGAAGCGGATGGGGTTGATGCGCGGCAGACTGTTGCGGCGGATGAAGACGTGCGCCTCCCGCACGCCGGCCGCGAGCGCCGCGTTGGCGTTGTCGAAGGCCGAGGCGCCGCCCCCCAGGATGGCGATGCGCCGACCGGCCAAGGCCGCATAGTCGATGGCCTCGCTGGTGTGGGCGTAGAGGCGACGGGGCAAGGCGTCGCGGACCATCGGCGGGACATGCCACTCGCCCCCGCCCTGGATCCCCGTCGCCAGGATCACTTTGCGCGCCAGCAGCGGCGCGCCAGCAGCGACGTGCAGCCGGTGCAGGCCCTCGCCAAGCGGCTCGATGAGCTCCAACCGCGTATCGTTGCGCACAGGCAATTCCAGGACCCGCCGGTACCAGCGCAGGTAGGACATCCAGCCCCCTCGGGCGATCTTGTCGACCGCCTCCCAACCGCCCGGGCCGTGCTGGGCCTCCCACCAGGCGCGATAGCTGAGCGCGGGCACGCCGAAATCGATCGGATTGAGCTCCTTGGGAGTCCTCAGCGTGATCATCCGGGCGTAGGTCTCCCACGGCCCTTCAAGACCCGCGGAATTCTCGTCGAGAATGAGCAGGTTGGAGACGCGCTCCCGCATCAGCCCGAAAGCCGCCGCCAGGCCGCTTTGGCCGCCGCCGACGATCACGACGTCGAATACATGGCCCTCAGCGTGGACGCGGGGCCGGGTCCAGTCCGGCCCGCCGTGGCCGATCAGGGCAAGCTGGCGGGCGAGCTCGACCTCCAGCTCGGCGAGGCTCGCAGGCGGAGCCCAGCTCATCCGAGGTCCTCCAGTCGTAACCGGACGATCTCGCCGACTTCGGCGAGCGCCGTGGCAAGCTCGGCGTCGCGGTCGTTTGCGAGGCGGCGCTGCATGGCCGCCAGGATGCCGGCCTTATCGGTCTTGCGTACGCAGATCACGAACGGGAAGCCGAAGCGCTCGCGGTAGGCGGCGTTCAGCGCATGGAAGCGGTCGAACTCCGCCGGCGAGAGCCGGTCCAGGCCGGCCGAGGCCTGTTCGGCGGCTGAAGCCACGGTCAGTGCGCGGTCGACCGCGGCCTTGCCGGCGAGCTCCGGGTGGGCGCGGACCAACGCCAGCTGCTCGTCGTGCGACGCTTCGACGACCACCTGCATCAGGCCGGCGTGCAGGTCGGCGAATGGGCGGCGCCGGGCGGCGCGCTCGACCACCCAGGGGCTGTGTTCGAAAAGGAAGCCGAGGCGGTCGGCGAAGGCGTCGTCGGACAGCGCCATAATCTCATCGCCGCTCATGCCGGATGCGCCTCCAGCCAGTGACGGGCGATGTCGATGCGACGGGCGATCCAGGCGTCAGGACAGGCCTGCACATGGTCGAGGAAGCGCGCCACGGCCGCCGCGCGCGCGGGCCGGCCGGCGATGCGCCCGTGCAGGCCCACGGACATCATCCGCCCGCCTTCGCTGCGCAACATCTCGAAGGTGTCGCGCAGGTAACGGAAGAACTGCTCGCCCTCGGTGAAGCCGTTGTAGGCGACCATCTTCATGTCGTTCGCATCGAGCGTGTAGGGCACGACGAGCTGCGCGCGGCCGTAACGGCGGTCGTAATAGGGCAGGTCGTCGGCGTAGCTGTCGGCGTCGTAGAGAAAGCCGCCCTCCTCGGCGACGATGCGCGCGGTATTGGGGCTCGTGCGGCCTTGATACCAACCGAGCGGGCGGGCGCCGGTCACCTCGCTGTGCAGGGCGATCGCCTGGGTGACGTGGAGGCGCTCCACTTCCTCGGGCACGCTCTGGTAGTCGATCCAGCGAAGCCCATGGCTCGCGATCTCCCAGTCTGCGGCCTGCATGGCGGCGACCGCCTCGGGGTTTGCGGCCAGCGCCATCGCCACGCCGAAGACGGTGACCGGCGCCCCGCGCGAGCTGAACAGCCGGTGCAGCCGCCAGAAGCCTGCGCGGCTGCCGTATTCGTAGAGGCTTTCCATCGCCATCGACCGGGCGCCGGCGTGGCTCTGCGCCCCCACCATCTCGGAGAGGAACGCCTCGGAGCCGGCGTCGCCGAGCTCGACGCTGCGCTCGGCGCCTTCCTCGTAGTTGATGACGAACTGCACGGCGATGCGGGCGCCGCTCGGCCAGCGGGCCTCCGGCGGCCTCGGCCCATAGCCGACCAGGTCACGGCTCATGGCGATAACCCTTCGATAAACCGCAGCATGGCCTGCACCGCGAGCTCAGCATCTTCCACTGCAACGTCTTCGAGCGGATTATGGCTGACGCCCCCGGCACAGCGGATGAAAAGCATGGCCGTCGGCGCCAGCGCGGCCATGATCATGGCATCGTGGCCGGCGCCGCTCACCATCCGGCGCGGCTCTTGCCCGGTGGCGGCGACCGCCGCGGCCAGTCGATCCGTCAGCCCCGGATCGCAGGGGCTGGCGCCTAGCGCCTGGGTCTGGCGAACCTCCAGGCCCACGCCGCGGCCTGCGGCGATGACGGCGATCGCCTCCTGGATGCGCGAGGCCGCCGCGTCGCAGTCGGCGTCGCTGCCCGCGCGCACATCGATGGTGAACTCGACCCGCCCGGGAATGACGTTTGGCGCGCCCGGCGCGGCGGTGAGGCGTCCCACCGTTGCAACCAGGTCGGCCGAGCCTTCTCGCGCCACCCGTTCGACCGCGAGCACCGCCTCCGCCGCAGCGGTCAGCGCGTCGCAACGCAGCGCCATCGAACTGGTGCCGGCATGGCCAGCCTTGCCGGTCAGGATAACGGCGAAGCGCTTCTGCGCCGCAATGGCGGTGACCACGCCAAGCGCCAGCCCCTCCGCCTCCAACAGCGGTCCCTGTTCGATGTGCGCCTCGAAATAGCCGAGCACGCTTCCGCGCGGGCGCCGGGCGGACGCGAACCGGTCCCTGTCGAGGCCGAAGGCGGCCAGGGCGTCGGCCAGGGCGACACCGGCGCCGTCGCGGATGTCCAGATCCTCCGGATCCAGCACGCCGGCGACCGCACGGCTGGTTAGCATCGAGGCGGGAAAGCGCGATCCCTCCTCGTCCCCGAAGGCGATGACCTCGATGGCAAACGGCAGCCGTCGCCCCTGCGCCTGCAGGACGGCGGCGCATTCGATGCCGAGCATGACGCCGAGCGGCCCGTCAAAGGCGCCGGCGTCGCGCACGCTGTCGATGTGGCTGCCGATCAGCAGCGCCGGTGCGTCCGTCGCATCGCCCGCTGCGGCGGGATAGCGCCCCACCAGGTTGCCCGCCGGATCGATACGGGTCTCAAGGCCAGCCTCGCCCATCCACTCTGCGAGCTTGTCGCGCGTCGCGGCATGGGCCGGGGTCAGAAAGGCCCGATAGAGCGCGGACGGCGCGTCGCTGTAAGGCGGCCGGCTGAGGCGACGGCAGCGTTCGACCGCTCGGGCGCCGGCTGAGGACGCCGCATCGAGAGGTGAGGCGCTCGCCATCAGCCGGCGCCCGACAGCCAGATGAAGCGGAAAATGAACAGCCCCGCCAGCGCCACGAGCAGCCAGTCTTGCTGGCGCAACTGGCCGCGCGCGGCCTTGAGCAGGGCGTGCGCGGTCAGGCCAAACGCCAGACCGTTCGCGATCGAGAAGGTCAGAGGAATTAACGCCACGGTGAGGAAGGCGGGGATCGCCGCCATCGGGTCGTCCCAGGCGACCTCGGCCAGAGGCAGCAGCATCAGGCCGCCGACGATGATCAGCGCCGGCGCAGTGGCGGCGACCGGAACTACCTGGGCGTAGGGGGCCACGAACATGGTGGCCAGGAAGAGCATGCCGGTGACCACCGCGGTGAGGCCAGTGCGGCCGCCCGCTTGGACGCCCGCGGCGCTCTCCACATAGCTCGTGACCGTGCTGGTCCCCGCCATGGCGCCGACCATGGTCGAGATCGCGTCGGTGAGCAGGATGCGGTTGAGCCCCGGAATGCGCCCGGCGGCGTCGATCAGGCCGGCCCGTTTGGTGACCGCCACCAGAGTGCCGATGTTGTCGAAGAGGTCGACGAAGAGGAAGACGAACAGAACCTCCAACAGGCCGAGCCCGTGCTTGCCGCCGAGGCCGAAGACCCCCGCCAAGTCGAGTTTGAACGCGGTCTGGCTGAGGGCCGCCAGGTCATAGGCCGCGGGCTTGAGCGCGATCTGGCCGGTGAGCCAGGCGACGAGGGTCGTGACGACGATGCCGATCAGCATGGCGCCGTGAACCCGCCAGACGCTTAGCGCCGCGATGACCAGCAGGCCGAAAACGGCCAGGGCGGCGCTCGGCGCATGCAGGTCGCCCAGGGCGACGAATGTGGCGGGATTGGCGACGATCACGCCGGCGTTCTTCAGGCCGATGAAGCCGATGAACAGGCCGATGCCGCCGGCGACCGCGGCGAACAGATGCGGCGGGATGGCCCCCACGATCAACTGGCGCACGCCGGTCAGCGTCAGGATCAGGAAGGCCAGGCCCGACACGAAGACGCAGCCGAGCGCGACCGGCCAGGGGACGCCCATCTGCTGGACGACGGTGAAGGCGAAATAGGCGTTCAGACCCATCCCCGGCGCCAGAGCCAGGGGAACGTTGGCGAAGAGGCCCATCACGATGGAGGCGAAGCCGGCGGCGAAGCAGGTGGCGGCCGCGACCGCGGCGACCGGCAGACCGGCCTGTCCCAGGATCGTCGGATTGACCAGGACGATATAAGCCATCGTGACGAAGGTGGTCGCACCGGCCAGCAACTCCGTCCTGACCGTCGTTCCGCGCGCCGCGAGGTCGAAGACGCGCTCGAATGTCGCCCGGACCGATGCCGCCCCGCGACGCTCCGGCTTCGCCGGCGCGTAAGGAACAAGCTCCTCCTCTCCCCCGCGATCCACCAATGATTCCCCCAACGGTCTTGGCCTAGCCTCGGGATCGAGGATGGGCTGGAAAGGGCCGGCCGATCCAGCTCAATGATCGGAACAAGCCGTTGCAAAAAACAGCGCGGGGAGGGGTTACTTCTTCGCCGCGGTGCTCCCAACCAGCTTGACCATCAGGACTTCCATCCGTTTCGGGTCGATCGCGCGCACCACGGTCGCGCTTTGCTCGCCGAGCCCCGGCTGATAACCGGCCCGCCAGGTGACCATGTCGCCGTAACCAGCGCCAAACTGGGTGTTGAAGTCGATGAACAAGGTGTCCTGCTTCGTCACGAGACCGGGGTCGAGCCAGACGGCCGCCGCGACCTCGTCCCACAGCGGAAAGCCGGGCTCCCACTTGGCGAGAAAGGCGCCGATGTCCGGCCGGGCCGCCTTCGCCAGTCGGCTGATGAGTTCGGGCGACAGCTGTGTGGCGGTCGAAGGATCCACCGGCGCCACGGTGATCTTTCGCCAGGGGCTGTGCGCCACGATGCTCGCGGCCTCGGGGTCAAAGCGGATGTTGAACTCGCGCCGGGGCGAGTTGACGTATTCGCGGGCGAAGTCGGCGGCGGAGCGGTTGTCCAGCACCTGCTGAGGATTGAGGCTGCCGCCCATGACAACCAGTTCCTTGGCGAGTCCGGCGAATTCCGGGTCGAGGCGCTGGGCGAGCGCGAGGTTGGTCATCGGCCCGCCTTCGACGATCGTGATCTGGCCCGGATACTTGTGAACCATGCGGATCAGGAAATTGGCCGCGACCTCGTCAACCGGCTTGGTCGTGGGATTGCCCCACGGCAGCACGACTGGATCGTTCGGACCATGATAGGGGGGCGGGTCCTGGACGGTCGGTTCGACCCACTGCTTCATCCAGGCGCCCTTCCAGGTGAGCTTACCGTAAAGCGACTCCCAGCGGGCCGTCAGCGCCTCGGAGTTGAGCAGCGGATAGGTGGCGCCCTGGGCCACCGGGATGTCGGTGCGCCCTATGATCTCCAGCCCTCGCAGCGCATAAGCCGTCGCACGGTTAACCCAGACATTTCCGGACACGGTCGTCAGTCCGACGACGTCGACGTCGTCGGCCTCGATCAGCATCATATGCATGAGGCCGAAACCCTCGTCGTCGATTATGACCTTGCGCTTCGCCTCGCCGGCATGGGCGATCCCTGCCGTCATCGCGGCCAAGAGGCCGACAAGCAGGAACCGAAGCGCCCTCACGGCCCGCGCTCGCATATTCAGGTCAGTCGCCATCAGTCATCCTTGAATCATTGGCGCCGCGACACCGCCCCCTCGGCGGCGCACCGGTCCAATGCGGCGTTCGGACGGCAGCGGAAGATGCTTGGAAACAAGCACCCGATCCAACGCAATGATCGGGACGAGGCGTTGCAAAATACAGAGCAGTTGAGTTGATCGTGTCTGCGTCATACAGCGGCTGGATTGCCGGCGCACAACGGGCACGACCGCGATGGCGGGAAGATGCGTTTTGACGCCGCATGATCGTGCGCTAACCCGGACGTGCGTCTGTGCGCTTAGTGCAGGTTCGAGAACGGCCCGGTTACGAATGCCTTCCTCACGTATCTCAGCGCCGTTCAAGCAAGGCCGCGGGCTGAACGGGTATCGTGCCGAACTGCTCAGCGTCCCCCACGATCCGCGTCAGGCCGCTGAAGAGGCCGTCGTCCACCATGCCGACGGGTTGCTGGTGGTGGAGAACGGCGTGATCGTCGCGGTCGGGGCGCTCGCGGACGTCGCGCCGCGCTTTCCGGGCCTCGCCGTGCAGCATTTTCCGGGCAAGCTCATCGTCCCGGGTTTCGTCGACACCCACATCCACTATCCGCAGGTCGACCGTATCGCCTCCTATGGCCGCCAGTTGCTCGACTGGCTGGACCATCACATCTTCCCGGCGGAGGCGGCGTTCGAGGCGCCGTCCCACGCCCGCGCCACGGCTGACTTCTTTCTCGAAGAACTGCTGCGCAATGGCACCACGACCGCCCTTGTCTTCGCGACCGTGCACGAAGCCTCGGTCGACGCCCTGTTCGAAGCCGCGCACGCACGCGACATGCGGATCATATCCGGCAAGGTGCTGATGGACCTGGGCCCCGAGCACCTGCGCGACCACGACGACAAGGGCCGGGCCCAGAGCGAAGGTCTGATCGCCCGCTGGCGCCGCCGTGGTCGGCTGGGCTATGCGATCATCCCCCGCTTCGCCCTCACCTCCTCAGACGCGCAGTTGGCGCTGGCTGGCGACCTGCTGGCCGCCCATCCCGACGCCCTCCTGCACACCCACTTGGCCGAGAATCTGGCTGAGGTCGCGGCCGTGGCGCAGCGATTCGGTGACTTGACGGACTATCTCGGTGTCTATGAGCGTTTCGGCCTCGTTGGCCCGCGTTCGATTTTCGCGCACTGCATCCATCTGGAACCCACAGCCCTGGCGCGGATGGCGGCGGCGCGCGCCGGTGTGGCCCTCTGCCCGACCTCCAACCTCTTCCTGGGGTCGGGACTGTTCGATCTGGCCGCGCTGGACGCGGCCGGAGTCCGTATGGGCTTCGGCACCGACGTCGGCGCCGGGACCAGCTTCTCCATGCTGGCGACGCTCCGGGAGGCCTACAAGGTCTGCCAACTGCGCGGCGAGGCCCTGGACCCTTTCCGCGCCCTCCATCTCGCCACGGCCGGCGGCGCGGCCATCCTCGGACTGAGCGACCGCATCGGCTCGCTCGAACCCGGTATGGAGGCCGATTTTCTGGTGCTCGACCCTGCCAGCACGCCGCTTCTGGCGCGCCGCACAGCCCGTGGGGACCTCGCCGAGCGGCTGTTCGCCCTGCAGATGCTCGGGGACGACAGGGCGGTGCACTCGACCTACGTGAGCGGACGTCTCGCCATGGCGGCGGGCGCTATCCCGGCCGGATGCGGCTAAGGCCGCACCCTAGCGGCTGCGGGTGGTGAAGCTCGGAGTCACGCCCACACCGAACGTTCCCCACGTCAGCTAAGGGCATGTCGGAGCCATTCTGCGGCGAAGCTCGGGTTGGCTCCAACCGCCGACCGTCGCGGCGTTCTTAAGTTGCGATCGGGCTGGACAATTGGATGCATGGCGGTGCTGTCAGTCTAACGGCAACTTGTCTCCGCTTTGGCGCACCTCGGGCAGGGGAGAGGGGGAGAGGCCGCGTCAGGCCAGAAGCGAGCGCCACTCAGCCAGGGTGGCTCAGTGGTTCTGTTTGTAGGTCTCGCGGCGGGTGAGATGGTGAGATGGCGTTCCTGATTGAAGTGGTTGTGGAGGGCGCCATGGACGGCGGCGAATTTCTGGAGCGTTTGCATGCGGCGAAAACGCTCCATGGCCCGCTCGCGTCGTCGGAACGGCTGGTGTGAGTTTTCCGCCCGGTTGTTGCGCCAACGGCCCACCTCCTGGCGCTCCGCCATGCCGAACTCCTTCAGGGCCGCGCCATAGGAGCGCAGCCCATCGGTCACGACCTGCTGGGGTCGGCCGAAGCGCTTCATCAGCTTTTTCATGATCTTGAGCGCGGCGGCCTTGTCGCGCGCCTTGGTGGCGAAGGACTCCAGTACCTCGCCTTCGTGATCCACGGCGCGCCAGAGGTAATGCATCTGGCCGTTAATCTTCACGTAGACCTCGTCGAGATGCCACCGCCACTGGGTGTGCTGGCGCAGGTGCGCGGCGCGCTTCTTGCGGATCTCGCCCGCGAACATCGGGCCGAAGCGGTTCCACCGCAGCCGCACGGTCTCGTGGCAAATGTCGATGCCCCGCTCAAACAGCAGGTCTTCGACGTTTCGCAGCGACAGCGGATAGCGGACGTACATCATCACCACCAGCTGGATCACCTCCGGCGACGAGTTGAAGTAGCGGAACGGGCTCTTTGCGGGGCGCATGCGCCCAGGCTGCTAAGCGCCGGTTACGACGCCCCTAATTGCTTTGACAGTGCTACTGGCCAAGTTCGGCCGATTGCTGGCCCCCAAGGGATCATTATTAGCTCGGTTTGGCGAACGTACTCGCGACCATGGGACGCGGTCGATGACTTTCGGCTTTAGCAATACAAGCGAAGCTGAACGGTTGTTTTCAACGATGCGACCCTGCCGCCGACGCGGACACGAGCCTGATCTTAACCGCCGGGGCCGCGCCCTCACAGCGGGTGTCAAGCCGCACCTGGTCAGTTCCGGCGACATCGTCGCCATGTACGCCAACACGCCGAGACGGTCTGAGGCTCGCGCGCGTGGGCGGCGGGCGCCGCCTTGCGTCCGCCGGGCGGGAAGAATCGTATAGGGCCTGTATCCAGCACGGAGCACTGTCGAATCTCATGAGGACGCCGCCCGCGACCGCAGCCGCGCGCGAGGCCAGACGGGCCAGCGCGGGCCTGGCGCTTTTCAACGCCGTCACGCCCCGGCCGTGGGGCGTGAGCGTTCGTCAGGGGCTGCCGTTCGGACCCGCGCCCCGCCACAAAGCAGACGTCTACTTGCCGGTGGCCGGCGCTCGCCCGCGCGGGATGATGGTGTTCTTCTCCGGCGGCGGCTGGGAGGGCGGCACGCCCCGCGACTACGCCTTCGCGGGACGTGCCTACGCCGCGCAGGGGTTCGTAACCGCGGTTCCCGACTACCGCCTGACCGGCGAGGCCGCCTATCCGGCCTTCCTGGAGGACTGCGCGCTCGCTGTCGCCTGGGCCCAGGCGCACGCGGCCGACTTCGGCGCTGATCCCTCGGCCACGGTCCTGGCGGGGCATTCGGCCGGGGCCTACAACGCCGCCATGCTGGCCCTCGACCCGCGTTGGCTTCGCGAGGCAGGCGCGGGGACGGCGATCGCGGCCTGGGCGGGCCTGGCGGGCCCCTACGATTTCCTGCCGCTGACGCCGGGGCCCGGGCAGCGCACCTTCGGGCGGGTCGCAGACTTGGAGGCCACTCAGCCGATCAAGAATGTGCGCCCCGGCTGCCCGGCCGCATTCCTCGCCCACGGCGACTGCGACACCCTGGTGGCCCTGCATAACACGGCGCGGCTCAGCGCTCAGCTCGCCGCCGCCGGCGTGGCCGTCGAGCAGCGGGTCTATGCGGACACCGGCCACGCCGAGCTCGTGCTCGCCTTGGCCTGGCCGTTGAAAATGCGTATTCCCGTATTGCGCGACAGCACCGCTTTTCTGCACGCTGCGGCGGCGCGAGCGCTGGAGACCGCCGCATGATCGCCGACGCGTCGCCTCTGAGCCGCCGGGCCGTTCTAGGCGCGGCGGGAGCCCTCCTCGCCCGGCCCGCTTGTGCGGCCATCCCTCCGGGCGGCCGATTGCGCTTCCTGGTGCTGCGCAACGGCGCGCGCCTGGGTGAGCACGACATGGCCTTCGCCACGCCGGCGCCCGGGGCGGTCACCGTCGAGACCAACGTCTCCCTCGCCGTCAACCTCGGTCCGGTCCCGGTGTTCCGCTACACCCATCATGCCACCGAGGTCTGGCGTGACGGCGCGTTCGTCAGCCTGGACACGCGGACCTCGAGCAACGGCAAGCTGGAGCGCGTCCACGCCGTGCGCACCGCATCCGGCGTGACCATCGAGACCCTCGGCGGCCGCGTGGAGGCGCCGGCGGAGGCCGCGCCGCTCACCCACTGGAACGCCGATGTCTTCCGGCGGCCTCTGTTCAATCCCCAGACTGGAAAGTTGCTGCGGCTGGAGGCCACGCGGCGGACCGGCGACAGCCCCCCGGGCGCAGCCGTCGGCGCGGCGACCCACTGGGTGCTGCGCGGCGATGCGCAGATCGACGATTGGTACGATCAGGCCGGCGCCTGGATCGCCCTGTCGGGCCGCCTGAACGATCACTCGATCATGGACTACCGGCGGGTGTGAGCGCCTGGGCCTCGGTCGGGCGAACCACCGTCACGCCGAGCGTGCGGGCCGGGTCGCGGCGGTGCGGGCGCACTCCCTTGAGCCAGATCCGCAGGGCTTCCCAGTGGATGGCGGCGAGCACCTTCAGCCCCAGGAGCGGCGCCGACAGCGCCGCCCGCAGGAGGGCGGCGTCGCTGAAGGGCTCGCGCTCGCCCGTCAGGGTCGCGGTCAGCACCTGGCCTTCCGCGTCGCTCACGCCGATGCGCACGCCCACCGTCTCGCCCGGCTCGCGCACCTGGAAGCGGTAGGCGAGCTCCATGGGCATGAAGGGCGAGACGAAGAAGGCCTTGTCGCAGGCCTGATGGACCCAGGCTCCGCGCCACTGCCCGCCGCCTACGGGCGCGACGTAGATGTGGCGTTCGCCGAAGGTGTTGTTCACCTCGTAAAGGATCGCCGCGAGCCCGCCGTCGGCGGCGTGGCAGAAGAACAGGGTCAGCGGGTTGAAGGCGTGGCCCAGCACCCGCGGCATGCACAGCACCTGGATACGGCCGCCGCGAAGCTCGAGCCCTGCGCGGGCGAGTAACTCGCGCACCTGATCTGCGAGCGGCCGGTCGCCGCCGAGATGGTCGGACGGCCGGAAGCTGAACAGATTGGCGCGTCCGAGCGAGAACAGGCGCGAGCGCGCGGCAAGCTCCTCCGCCTCGTCGAGGTCGAGCAGCACCTGGAAGATCCGGTAGCGCAGGCGATGGCGCTTCGGCCGCATGCGGGCGTGCATCACCTCGCAGCGGAACACCGCCGAGCGCATCAGGCGGCGAGCTCCAGCCGGGCGTCCCGCGGCGGCAGGAAGATGCGGCCGGATTCGTCGTCCACCGACCAGGGGCGGCGGACCCCGCCCATCGCCTCCGCCGCGGCAAGGCCGGACTGCAGGCCGTCCTCGTGGAAGCCGGCGCCGAAGTGCGCGCCGCAGAACCAGGTGCGTCGGCTCCCCTGCAGGCTCCAAAGCTCACGCTGGGCGGTGAGGGCTGCGGTGTCGAACAGGGGATGTTCGTACGCCTCCTCGCGGATCACGCGGGCCTGGTCCGGCGCCTGATGCGGGTTGAGGGTGACGAACAGCGGCTGCGGCGTGCGCAGGCTCTGTAGCCGGTTCATCCAATAGGTGACGCAGCCGCCGTCGGCGTCGGCGCGGTCGCCGATGTAGTTCCAGCTCGACCAAGCCCCCCGCCGCTGCGGCATCAGCGAGCCGTCGGTGTGCAGGACGGCGGTGTTGCGGCTGTAGCGGAAGGCGCCGAGCAGCCGTCGCTCGGCCTCGCTCGGATCACGCAGCAGCGCGAGCGCCTGGTCGGCGTGGGTGGCGATCAGCACCTGATCGAACCGCTGCTCCCCGCCGGTCGCATCCTCGACGACCACTCCGGCGCCGTCCCGTCGCACGCTGCGGGCGCCGCAGCCCAGCCGCACGCGGTCGCGGAAGGCCGCGGTCAGGCGCGCGACATAGTTGGCCGAGCCGCCGTCCACCGTGCGCCACTGTGGGCGCCCCGCGAGCTTGAGCAGGCCGTGGTTCTCGAAGAAGCGGACCAGGGCCGCTGCCGGATACTCGCGGATCGAGCACACCGACGCCGACCAGATCGCCGCGGCCTGGGGAAACAGGTGGTCGTCGAGGAAGGCCGAGCAGTACCCGCCCGAGCGCATGTACTCGCCGATCGAGATGCGGGCGTCCTCGCGCAGGGCCGCGTCCTTCGGCGCCTGCCGGTAGAACCGCACCAGGTCGCGCAGCATGGCCCAGAATCGCGGCCGCACAAGGTTGCGCTTCTGGGCGAAGATCGCGGTCGGGCTGGCGCTGCCGTATTCCAGCGCGCCGCCGTCGAGGGAGACGGCGAAGTCCATCTCGGCCTTGCGCGTGGCCACGCCAAGGTGGGCGAAGAGGGCGGTCAGGTTCGGATAGTTAAGCTCGTTGTAGACGATGAAGCCGGTGTCGACTGGCGTCCGCCTGCCGTCCGGCCAGCTCACCTCGACCGTGTTCGAATGCCCGCCCAGCCGCCCGTCGCGTTCTAAGACCGTGACCTCATGCTTGCCAGAGAGAAGCCAGGCCGCGCTCATGCCCGAAATGCCCGCGCCGATTACGGCGATCCGCTGTCCCACGCCCCATCCCCCTTGGCCGAACGGCTGAGGTTGCTCTTATCTTATATTTACGAGAGCGCGGATCGGCTGGATGCATCTGCGGTAGCAATCTGATCGTATATGGTGGGGAGCGAGGCAGGGGGCGATGGTCGAGGTGCTGATTGCGGTCGCCGGCGCCTTGGCGTTCCTGGCCGCCTTGATGTTCGTCGGATGGGTGTTCCAGGCGCGGGTCGGCGACGCCGGCTGGTCCGACGTGTTCTGGAGCTTCGGCGTGGGCGCCGCCGGCTCAGCGCTGGCCATCACCCCGTTCGAGGCGCTGCCCGCCGCGCCCGCCCGGCGCGCCATCGTGGGCGCGCTTTGCGCCGCCTGGGGTCTGCGGCTCGGGGGGCACATCGCCGCCCGGATGACGCACGGCGCCGAGGACGCGCGCTATGCAACCATGCGGCGTGAGCTGGGCTCGCGGTTCCAGCGGACCATGCTGGGCTTCATGCTGGTGCAGGCGCCGATCGGGGCGATTCTGGCTCTGGCCGTGCTGATCGCCGCCCACGCCCCCGAGCCGCTCGGGCGTTACGACCTGGCGGCGCTGGCGGTGCTGGCGGTCGCGATCGCCGGCGAGGGGCTGGCGGACCGCCAGCTGGCGCGGTTCAAAGCCCGTCCGGAGAATCGCGGCCGGGTCTGCGACGAGGGCCTCTGGGCGTGGTCGCGCCACCCCAACTACGTCTTCGAGTGGCTGATCTGGACCGCCTATCCGCTGGCTGCCTTCGCCTTCGGCCCGGGCCGCCCGTGGCCCTGGCTGGCGCTCGCCGCGCCGGGCATGATGTACTGGCTGCTCACCCGCGTGAGCGGCGTGCCGCCGCTAGAGCGGGCCATGCTCGCCAGCCGTGGCGAGGCCTACCGCGCCTACCAAGCCCGTGTTCCCGCCTTCTTCCCTTTCGCCAAGCCAGGAGCCCGTGCGTGAGCCCAGCCACAGCCCTAGCGATCCGCGCGTTCGAGGGCGCGCCCCTGCCGGACGCCGCCCGGCGCGCGGCGGTCAACCTCCTGGTGAGCGGGGCGCGGCGGCGGTTGGCCGCCGGCGACCCGGCCGCCGAGGCGGATTTCGCCCGCACCATGGCCGAGTTCCGCATCGCCGAACATCCCGAGGCCGCCAACGCCCAGCACTACGAGCTGCCTGCGCGCTTCTTCGAGCGGGTGCTGGGGCCCCACCGGAAATACTCCTGCTGTCATTACGGCCGCGCGGGCCTGTCCCTGGCCCAGGCCGAGGCCGAGGCCCTGCGGCTCACGGCGGAGCATGCGGACCTCGCGGACGGCCAGAGCATCCTGGAGCTCGGCTGCGGCTGGGGCTCGCTCAGCCTGTGGATGGCCCGCGCCTATCCGCGCGCGCGCATCCTGAGTGTCTCCAATTCGGCCTCGCAGCGGGCGCACATCGAGGCCGTGGTCGCGGCTGAGGGACTGACCAACCTGCGCGTGGTCACGGCGGACATGAACGACTTCGCCACTGTGCAGGCGTTCGACCGCGTCGTCTCGGTGGAGATGTTCGAGCACATGGCGAACTGGCGCGCCCTGCTATCGCGCGTCCGCGGCTGGCTCGATCCCAAGGGGCGGCTTTTCATCCACGTCTTCAGCCACCGCGCGGCGCCCTATCGCTTCGACGTAAGCGATCCGGCCGACTGGATCGCCCACCACTTCTTCACCGGCGGGGTGATGCCCAGCCACGGGCTGATCCACCGCTTCGACGACCTCTTCAAGGTCGAGGAGGAATGGCGATGGAGCGGCGAGCACTACGCCCGCACGGCGCGCGACTGGCTCGCCAACTACGACCGCCACGCCGCCGAGATCCGCGCCATCGTCGCCGAGGTGTACGGCGATCAGGCCGCCCTCTGGGGGCGCCGCTGGCGGCTGTTCTTTATGGCGACCGAGGGGCTGTTCGGCCATGCGGGAGGGCGGGAGTGGGGCGTGAGCCACTACCGCCTGGCGCCCGCGTGAGCGGCTGGCGCATCTATCCGGTGGCCTGGCTGATCGCCGCCGTGGTGTTCGTGGCCATGGACTCCGTCTGGCTGACGCTGGCGGGAGAGCGGCTCTACCGTGCGGAGCTTGCGCCCCTGCTCGCGCCGGCGCCGCGGATCGGGCCGGCGGTGCTGTTCTATCTGATCTACATCGCCGGCCTGACCGGCTTCTGCGTCGTTCCCGCCCTGAAGGCGGGCGGCCCGCTGGCCGCCTTCGCGCGCGGCGCGGCCTTCGGGGTCGTCGCCTACGCCACCTACGATCTGACCAACCAGGCGACGCTGGCGGTGTGGGCGGACCGCGTGACCCTCCTCGATCTCGCCTGGGGCGCGACCGTCACCGGGGTGAGCTCCCTGGCCGCCACAGCCGCCCTTCGTCCCCTAGTCCGCCGGAATCCATGACAGCATGACCGCAGACGTCGCTTCCTCGCCGCGCCCACTCCCCATTTTCGTGCGGCCGTTGCTTCGCCAGGTCTCCCGCGGGTGGGGGCAGGGCGGCCTGATCATCGACCTGCCCGGAACGCCGGAGGCGATCTGCGTCGGCGGCTCGGGCGAGCCCGTCGGGCGCTTGACCCTGCGCCGCTGGGGCGCGCTCGGCCGCCTCTTGGCCGAGGGGGACCTGGGCTTCGCCGAGGGCTACATCGACGGGGACTGGGAGACGCCGGACCTCGCGGCGCTGCTGACCGTGCTCGCGGGCAACTATGACGGCCTCGCCCCGCGCGGGCTGAAGCTGCTGGCGGCGGCGCGTGGCCTGGTCCATGCGCTGAACCGCAACGACCGCCGCGGGGCGCGCAGCAACATCCTCAGCCATTCCGACCTGGGCAACGATTTCTACCGCGCCTGGCTCGACGACAGCATGACCTACTCCGCGGCCCTGTTCGACGGCGGCGACGGGTCCCTGGACCAGGCCCAGCGCCGCAAGTACCAGCGCATGGCCGAGATCGCCGGGATCGGCCGCGACGACCACGTCCTCGAGATCGGCTGCGGTTGGGGCGGGTTCGCGGAGTACGCCGCCGGCGAACTCGGGGCCAAGGTCACCGCAATCACCCTGTCGCCCGCGCAGAAGGCCTTCGCTGAGGCGCGGATGTTCCGCGCCGGGCTGGCCGAGCGGGTGGAGGTGCGGCTGGTCGACTACCGCGACGTGGAAGGGCGCTTCGACGCGGTGGTCTCGATCGAGATGTTCGAGGCGGTCGGCCAGGCCTACTGGCCGCTGTTCTTTTCCCGCCTCGGCGAGCGGCTGAAACCGGGCGCGTACGCAGCCCTTCAGGTCATCGTCATCCGCGAGGACCTGTTCGCAGAGTACATGCGGCGGCCGGATTTCATCCAGCTGCACATCTTTCCCGGCGGCATGCTGCCGACCGAGCGGCGTCTCACCGGCGCGGCGGAGAAGGCGGGGCTCTCCGTGGAGCCGTCGAGCCTGCTGCGGTGCGGCGGCGACTATGCGCGCACCCTGGCCGACTGGCGCGCGCGTTTCGCGGGGGCCTGGCCGCTGATCGCCCGGCTCGGCTTCGACCGGCGCTTCGAGCGGTTGTGGCGCTACTACCTAGCCTATTGCGAGGCAGGCTTCCGCACCGGCCGCACCGATGTGCTGCAGGCCGCGCTCCGGGCGCCCGGCTGACTTTTCTAGCGCCAGACCACACGCGCTTGCACGACGCGGTTGCGCGGATCGTAGGGCGCCTCGGGGTGGGGCAGGTTGTCCGGGCCGTAGCCCTTGGCCGTGACCCGCTTGGGGTCCACGCCGCGCTCGACGATGAAGCTCTTCACGCTCTCAGCGCGCCGTTGCGACAGGATGATGTTGGCCTCGCGCCGCCCGCTGAGGTCCGTGTGGCCGGCCAGCTCCAGCGAGGCGCCGGAGAGCCGCGAATCCTGCAGCGCCGTGGCCAGCTGGGCCAGGCCGGCGGCCGATTCCGGCGCGAGCATGGACGAGCCTTTGAGGAAGTGAACCTGGAGGTCCGTCGCATGGTCCTTGAACTGGATCAGCGAGGAGGGCTTCACCTGAGCCTTCGGCGGGATCTTACTCATGTCGGCCGGCGCCGGCTGGGCCTTGTTCGCGTCGCTCAGCACGGCGATGGCCCCGTAGGCGCTGGTGGAAATGCTGAGGCCGCGCATGCGCGGTTTGGCTGGCTCGGCGGGCGTCTCTGTGGTCGCCGGCGCCCCCCCGGCGCTGGTGTCGGCCGAGTGGTCGGCCAGAATAGCCTGTACCCAGTCGTCAGCCGTGGGCTGCGCGGCCACGGCCACCCCCGCGGCCGCGAGAACGGCCGCTCCCAAGATCGCACCCCCGATTCGCATAACCTGATCCCCCAGAAGCCGTGGTCCAGCTTACAGCATGTGAACGAGGCTACGAACCGCCGCACCTCGCGGATGCGTCACGGCGTCGCTTGCGCTCGCCACGGCCGCGCCGCCCGGGAGCCGAAGATCGCCGCGCGCCGCCCTGTCCATTTGTTGATCAGTATGCACGCTCCAGGCGAGGAAGCCGTGCAAAGGCTATTTAAGCGAAAGACAAGCGAGATGCAGCTTGGCATTATGGCTCTGTAGAGGGCCGGGATTTTAGCGTGGGGGCGTTCCTTAATCGTGCGCGCTTCTTGCGGGGTGTCGTCCTGCGGCATGGCGGGACCATACTCTGCATGCTGATTTTCGCCTGTCTGGCGGCCGGGCGCTCGACGCCCGCGCGCGCTCAGGGCGAGACGGCGCATGTTCACGAAGGCGTGGCGTCCTGCGCAGGATCGACCTGCCACGGCCGGCAGGTCGCCAGCGGCGTGCATATCCGGGGCGACGAACTGCGCACCTGGCAGGATCCGACCGGCCCGGAGGGGGCGCACAGCCGCGCTTGGGCGGTGCTCAAGGGGCGGCGCGGCCAGGCGATCGCCGCGCGCATGGGAATCGGCCGCGCAGAGGCCGCCCCCGTGTGCCTCGCCTGCCACGCCGACCGGCCCGCGCCGGGCCAGCCCCGGACCCGCTTCCAGATCTCCGACGGCGTCGGCTGCGAGGCCTGCCACGGCGGCGCCGGCGACTGGCTGGCCAGCCACCGCGCGCTGAACGCGACCCACGCCGACAATGTGGCCCGAGGCCTGCGGCCGCTGGAGGATCCGGCGGTGCGCGCGCGAGTCTGCCTCGGCTGCCACCTCGGCGGCCAGGACGGCCGATTCGTCACTCACGAGATGATGGCGGCGGGGCACCCGCGCCTGTCCTTCGAGCTCGACCTATTCACCGAGCTGCAGCGGCACTACGACCTCGACGCCGACTACGCGGCCCGCAAGACGATCCGCAATGGGACCAAGACCTGGGCGCTCGGCCAGACGGCCGCGCTCGAGCGGGCGCTCGCGCTCTACCAGGCCCCGGCCCTAGCCGTGCGCGGCGCCTTTCCCGAGTTCACCTTCTTCGACTGCCACAGCTGTCATCGACGGATCTCGGACGATCCCGCCACGCCCCTGACCGCCGAGCCCAATCCCGGTCGGGCGCTGCCGCGCGGCTTTCCGCCGTTCAACGACGAGAACATGATCATGCTGACGGCCGCCGCGCACGCCCTGGCCCCGCAGGATGCCGACCGGTTCGACGCCGATGCGCGCGCGTTCCATACCGCCTTCGCCCAGGGCCGCGAGGCCACGGTGGCCGCCGCGGCGAGGCTGCAGGGCTCGACCCAGGCGTTGGAGGCCGCGTTCGCGCCCCGCGCCTTCGGCCGCTCCGACACCATGGCCATCCTGAGCCGCATCACCGCGCCCGACGGCGCGGCGCGCTATACCGACTATGCCGGCGGCGCTCAGGCGGTGATGGCCGCCGACACCCTGGTCACCGCGCTCCTGGCGCAGTCCGGCGGAAACGCCCCGCCGGGCCTGAGCCAGGCGGTCGCCAGCGCCTATGCGGCGGTGCGCGATCCCAACACCTTCCAGCCCGCCGTGCTGCGCCAGGCTCTGCAGCGCATCGGCGTCACCGCCGGGAAGATCAGATGAAGCGGCGTAAGGCTTGGGCGCTCGCCCTGGCGCTGATGGTCGGCGCGTGCTCCGGTGGCGGAGGCGGCGGAAGCTCCGCAGGCTCCGCCGGCGGCGGGCCGTCTGCCGGCGGAGGGGCGGGCAGCCTCTACGCCACGCCGGCCGCCGTGTCGCTGAGCGTGGCCGACGTGCAGCAGATCCTCGCCCAGGCGGTCGCGGAGGCGAAGGCCCGCGGCAAGCCTGCGACGATCGCCGTCACGGACCGGGTGGGCAATGTGCTCGCCGTCTACGCCATGGCCGGCGCCCCGGCGACCGCCAGCTTCGCAGGCCCGGCCACGGACGGCGCCGATCCGGACCCGCAGGGCCTCAAGCCGCCGGCCGCGGCCGCAGCGATCGCCAAGGCGATCACCGGCGCCTATCTCTCCTCCGGCGGCAACGCGTTCTCGACGCGCACGGCCAGCATGATCGTCCAGCAGCACTTTCCGCCCAGCCCGGCGACCACGGGCCTGGAGAGCGGGCCGCTGTTCGGCGTGCAGTTCAGCCAGCTGCCCTGCTCGGACGTGGCGCCGCGCCAGTCGGACGCCTTCATAGGCCCGAAGCGCTCGCCGCTGGGCCTGGCCGCCGACCCGGGCGGCTTCCCGCTGTACAAGAACGGGACCCTTGTCGGCGGTGTCGGCGTGCTCGCCGACGGCATCTACGGCTTCGACACCAATGTGCAGGACACCGACGCCGACGTCACCGACGAGGCGATCGCGTTCGCCGCCACCGTCGGCTTCGACGCGCCGGCCGGCATCCAGGCCGACCAGGTCACGGTCGACGGCACGACCTTGCGCTATAGCGACGTGGGCCGCAGCGGGCTGAAGAGCGATCCGGCCTCGGCGCCGGCCCTCTCCGGCCTGCCCCCCTCGACGGGCGCCTTCGTGGCGGCGCCCGGCTATTATGACGGCGCGGGCGTTCACGCCGGCGTGGTCTACGGCACGGAGGACTCCGGCATCCGCCGGGCCACGGCCGCGGAGTTCTCGAACTCGGACGCCTTCGTGCTCACCGACGGCCACGGCGCGAACCGCTTTCCGATCCAGGCGGGGGGCGACGCAGCCGATGGAACGCCGCAGCCTCTGAGCGCGGCCGAGGTGACCGCCCTGCTGGAAGAGGGCTTCAAGGTGATGAGCGCCTCGCGGGCGCAGATTCGCCGGCCGCTCGACAGCCGCGCCCAGGTCAGCGTCGCCGTGGTCGACACCCGGGGCGCGGTGCTGGGCCTCGTGCGGGCGCCCGACGCCCCGGTCTTCGGGACCGACGTGGCGGTGCAGAAGGCGCGCACGGCCGCCTTCTTCTCGAGCGCTCACGCCGCCGACGACCTGACCGCCGTGCGCGACCCCGACCCGGCGACGCAGCGCTACCTGAGCAGCGTGGTGCAGAACACGCGCGACTTCCTGGGCGATCCGGCGGCGCTCACCGGCAAAACCGCCTTCACCGCCCGCGCGATCGGCAATCTGGCGCGGCCGTTCTTCCCCGACGGTCAGGATGGCCAGCCGAACGGGCCCTTCTCCCTGCCGATCAGCCAATGGAGCCCGTTCAACACCGGCCTCCAGTTCGCCCTGATCCGCAGCAATCTGCTGCAAGGCGATCCGCCGCGGGCGTGCACGGGCGTGGTCGACGCCCGCTCTGGCCAGAACCCGCTGAGGAACGGGATCCAGATCTTCCCCGGCTCCACGCCGATCTATCGCAACGGCGTGCTGGTCGGGGCGGTGGGCGTCTCCGGCGACGGCATCGACCAGGACGACATGATCTCCTTCCTCGCCGTCTACAACGCAGGCCAGCGCGTCGGCGGGATCGGCGAGGCGCCGGCGGCAATCCGCTCCGACCAGATCGTCGTGAACCGGGGCGCCGGCGGGGTCAGGCTGCGCTATGTGAACTGCCCGTTCGCGCCCTTCCTGGCGACGAACGACCAGAGCGTCTGCGAGGGCAAGTAGGGCATGCGGCCGGCCGCGCCTTTCGCCCTCTGCCTCGCCGCGGTGCTGGCCGCCGCGCCGGCCCGTGCGGCCGAGCCGGCGGCCGACCCCGCCCAAGCCGCGAGCCCGCAGCCCGATGATGCCGAGGCCCGGCGCAAGCCCGGCGAGCAGCCCTCCTACCCGGTGCCCACCGTGCAGGTGAACCCCGGGGCCGTGGAGACGCCGCCGCCCGAAAGCTTCCCGACGGACCAGCTGCCGATCCCCGACCGCTGGCGGCTGATCGAGACTCTCGGGCTGGCGCACAGCCGGTGGTTCGATCCCTACAACCAGAACACCCTCAAGGGCGACCGGCCGATCAAGGGGACGAAGGACTGGTTCTTCGTGCTCAGCGGGATTTCCGACACGGTGGTCGAGCCGCGCTCTTTTCCGACGCCGGTGGGGGTGCAGACGACCTCGCGGCCCGGAAGCCTCGACGTGTTCGGGCGCGCGCGCAGCATGGCCGCGTCTCAGACCTTCCTCGTCGGGGCGGAGCTGATCAAGGGCGCAACCACCTTCAAGCCGCCGGAGATCGAACTCCGGGCGAGTCTTGCCTTCAACTACAACTACGTCACCGTCTCCGAGCGGCGCATCCTGTCGGTGAAGCCGACCGCGCCGCCGCGGCGCAGCGAGGCCTTCATCGGCGTCCAGGAGCTGTTCCTCGATTACCACCTGCGCAATGTCTCGGCGCGCTACGACTTCGACACGCTGCGGCTCGGCATCCAGCCGTTCTCGACGGACTTCCGCGGCTTCCTGTTCCAGGACAACCAGCTCGGCGTGCGCCTCTTCGGCACCCGCGACAACAACCGCTACCAGTACAACCTCGCCGCCTTCGCCCGGCTCGAGAAGGACACGAATTCCGGGCTCAACGACCTCACCCAGAAGGTGCGGCGCGACTATGTCGCGGCGGCCAACCTCTACCGTCAGGATCTTCCGGTCCCCGGGTTCACCTCGCAGGTCACGCTGGTCTACAACGCCAATCGCGAGGCTGGCGAGATCCACGTCGACACCAACGGCTTCCCGGCCCGGCCCGCCCTGATCGGCGACATCCGCGCGCGCGATTACGACGTGGCCTACCTGGGCTACAACGGCGACGGCCACTTCGGGCGGCTGAACCTGACGGCCTCAGCCTATTTCGCCTTCGGCGAGGACCGCGACAGCATCTTCACCAACCGGCCGGCGCGAATCCGCGCCTGGTTCGTCGCCGCTGAGCCAGCGATGGACTTCGACTGGGTGCGGGTGCGGCTGTCGGGCCTCTACGCCTCGGGCGACCGCAATCCGAACGACAACGTCGAGACCGGGTTCGACGCCATCTTCGAGAACCCGCAATTCGCCGGTGCCGACACGAGCTACTGGATCCGCCAGAGCATTCCCTTCGCGGGCGGCGGGCGGGCGTTGGGCGTCAACGGCCGCAACGCCATACTGAACGCGCTGCGTTCCTCGAAGGAGGAAGGGCAGTCCAACTTCAACAATCCCGGCACTGCCTTGCTCGGCGTCGGCGCCGACTTCGATCTCCTGCCGACCCTGCGGCTCAGCGCCAACTTCAACCAGCTGTGGTTCGCCGACACCGCCGTGCTGCAAACCTTGCGCCAGGAGGGCTCGATCCCGCGTCGGATCGGCGGCGACTATTCCCTGGCCGTGATCTGGCGTCCGCGGATGACCCAGAACCTGGTCTACCGCCTGTCGGCCGCCGCCCTGGCGCCCGGCCCCGGCTTCGGCCACCTGTTCACCACCAGCCGCGGCGGGCGGGCCTACTACTCCGTGCTTCTCGAAGCCGTGGCGGCGTTCTGAGATGGGCGTGCGCGGCTACGTCTGGACTGGTCTCAAAGCGGCGCTGGCGGCGCTCTCCCTCACCCTGCTCACGGCGAGCCCGCCGCATGCCGGAGAGCGCGAAGCGCCGGTCGCGCGGACTTATGTCACGGCCCCGCCCGCGCCCGCCAGCGAAACCCCCGCCCAGGCCGAGGCCAAGAGCGCCGGCTGCCGCACCTGCCACACCGCCTCCGACGCGCCCTCCATGCACCGCTCGAACGCGGTGGTGCTGGGCTGCGCCGACTGCCATGGCGGCGACCCCAGCGTCGCCGCTCCCGCCGGCCTCGACAGGTCCACCGCCGCCTACGCCCAGCTGCGCGACAGGGCCCACGTCCTGCCGCGCTATCCGCAGAGCTGGGGTTATCCCCGCTCGGCCAAGCCGCGCGAGAGCTACACCCTCCTAAACCGGGAGGCGCCCGAGTTCGTCCGCTTCGTCAATCCGTCGGATTACCGCGTGGCGCGGGAATCCTGCGGCGCCTGTCACCTCGCGGAGATCCAGGCCTCGGAACGCTCGCTTATGGCGACCGGCGCCATGCTGCTGGGGGGCGCGTCCTACAATAACGGCATCGTGCCGACGAAGAACTATGTGTTGGGCGAGGCCTATACGCGCGACGGCAAACCCGCGAGCATCGCCTCGCCCGGATCCCCGCCCGGAACGGTCACGCCGGCGCAGAAGGCGCGCGGCGCGCTTGCGCGGCTCTGGCCTCTGCCGATCTGGAACGTGACCCCGCCGGCGGACGTGTTCCGCGTCTTCGAGCGCGGCGGCCGCAACAACGGCTCCCAGTTCCCGGAGTTCGGCCTGCCCGATGCGACCGGCCAGCTGCAGCGGCTGGAGGAGCCCGGCCGCCCCGACATCCGCCAGTCCAACCGGGGCCCGGGCACCGGGCTGCGCGTGGCGATCCCGGTCCTCAACATCCACAAGACCCGCCTGAACGATCCCTTCACCTGGTTCCTGGGCACCAACGACCAGCCCGGCGACTACCGATCCTCAGGCTGTGCCTCCTGCCATGTGGTCTACGCCAACGACCGCGAGCCCCGGCACAGCCTCGTCTACGCCCGCTACGGCCGCGACGGCCAGAGCGCGACGGCGGACCCCACCATCGACAAGCACGAATCCGGCCATCCGATCGAGCACGCCTTCACGCGCGCCATACCGACCTCCCAGTGCATGAACTGCCACATGCACCAGCCGAACATGTTCCTGAACAGCTATCTCGGCTACACCATGTGGGACTACGAGTCCGATGCGCCGTTCATGTGGCCGGAGCAGCAGCGCTATCCGTCGGACGAGGAAATCCGCAAGGTTCTGGACCGTAATCCCGAGGGCGCCTCGCCGCGCGGCAAGTGGGCGGACCTCGACTTCCTGCGCAACGTCTACGACCTCAATCCGAAGCTGAAGGACACCCAGTTCGCCGACTACCACGGCCACGGCTGGAATTTCCGCGCGATCTTCAAACGTGACCGAGAGGGACGGCTGCTGGACGCCGACGGCAAGGTGATCCCGTCGGGCGATCCGGAGATCTGGCGGCGCAACGGCGAAGGCAAGTTCGTCGCGCCGGGCGTCAATCCCGGCAAGGCGGTCCAGCTGATGGACATCCACGCCGAAAGGGGTATGCAGTGCGCCGACTGCCACTTCGCCCGCGACAGCCACGGCAGCGGCCTGATCTACGGCGAGGTCGCCAATGCGGTGGAGATCGGCTGCAAGGATTGCCACGGGTCGGCGCGCGCCTATCCGACGCTGAAGACCTCCGGCCCCGCGGCGCCGCCCGGCGGTACGGACCTCACCCTGCTACGCAATCCCGACGGCCGGCCGCGCTTCGAGTGGGAGGAGCGCAACGGCTATCGCGTCCTGATCCAGCGCTCGATCGCCGATTCCTCTCTGGAGTGGCAGGTCTCGCTCGTGAAGGACTCGGTCGACCCGGCCCGACCGGAGTTCAATCCGAAGGCCGCGCGGGCGAAGCTGATGGCCCGCCTCGACGCCTCTGGCCGGCCCTTCGCCTGGGGACCGGGCGTCGCGGAAAAGGATCTCGCGCACAAGGACAGCGAGATGGCCTGCTTCACCTGCCACACGTCGTGGATGACCTCCTGCGGCGGGTGCCACCTGCCGATCGAGTCCAACTGGAAGACGACGGCGCACAAGTACGAGGGCGAGGAGACGCGCAACTTCGCGACCTACAACCCGCAGGTCGCGCGTGACGACATGTTCCAGCTCGGGCGGCACATGACGACCAAGGGCGCCGAGATCGCGCCGGTCCGGTCGTCCTCGGCGCTCGTGCTGTCGTCGACCAACGCCAACCGAGAGCGGATCTACGTCCAGCAGCCGCCGATCTCCGCCATCGGCTTCTCCAGCCAGGCGTTCGCGCCGCACTTCCCGCACACGGTACGCAAGACCGAGACTAAAACCTGCTCGGACTGCCACGTCTCGGCGGACAACGACAACAACGCCATCATGGCCCAGCTGCTGACGCTGGGGACCAATTTCGTGAATTTCGTGGGCGTGAACGCCTGGGTCGGCCTCGAGCGCGGCCTCGAGGCGGTGCGCGTCACGGAATGGAGCGAGCCGCAGGCGGTCTTCGGCTCCTACCTGCATCGCTACGCCTATCCCGATTACTACAAGCTGCACGTCGAGCGAAACCACCGGGAGCTGATCGACTGGGTGCGCGGCGACACCTTCCACGGCAAGCAGGGCAAGCCCGAGACCGAGGACATCCGCAATGTGAGCCACGCCGCGCCGGACGCGATCCGCTGCCTGCAGCTGCGCGGCGAGTATATGTTCGCCGCCGGCGGCAAGGATGGGTTCCGCGTCTACGACGTGGCCAGCATCGCCAACAAGGGCGTCTCGGACCGGATCCTCACCGGGCCGTTTTCGCCGCTGGGCCAGAACATGCACGTGTCCTCGCGCAACGCGACCTGCATGGCCCTGCCCACCAACCAGCCGATCGATCCGCGGCGGAACACCGAGGCCATGCGGCTGGAGAACGCCGAGCAGCCGTTCCACCCGCTCTACAACTACGCCGTGGTGACCGACGCCGAAGAGGGTCTCATCCTCGTCGATGTGACCACCCTGGCCGACCGCGACCCGCGCAACAACAACCTGCGCCGCGCGCTGACCTGGAACCCGGCGCATGTGCTCGACGGCGCCCGTCACGTCACCCTGGGCGGCCATTTCGCCTATGTCGCCGCCCACGCCGGTCTCGTCGTGGTCGACCTCGACGATCCGCTGAAGCCGAAGGTGGCGAGCATCGTGCCGCTGCCGGACGTACGCGCCTCGGCCCTGCAGTTCCGCTATCTGTTCGTCACCGACGCAGCCGGCCTTGACGTGCTGGACGTCACGCGTCTCGACCGGCCGCAGTTGGTGGAGGGCGCGCGTTATCCGATCCGCGACGCGCGCCGGATCTATGTGGCCCGCACATACGCCTATGTGGCGGCCAAGTCCGACGGCCTCGTCATTCTCAACGTCACCCGGCCGGAACATCCCCAACGCTACATGCAGGTGACCCTGAACGGGGCGCTCGACGACGCCGAGGACGTAATCGTGGGCTCCACCAACGCCTCGCTGTTCGCCTATGTCGCCGATGGCCGCAACGGGTTGAAGGTGCTGCAGCTCACCAGCCCGGAGAGCCAGCCCAACTTCTACGGCTTCTCACCGGAGCCGAAGCCGCAGCTGATCGCCTGGGCGCGCACGCCCTCACCGGCGCTCGCGCTGTCCAAGGGGCTCGACCGTGACCGGGCGGTGGACGAGACCGGGCACCAGATCGCCATCTTCGGCCGCAAGGGCTCGCGGCCGTTCAACCGGCAGGAGATGGAGCACCTGTTCCTGGATTCCGCCGGTCGGCTCTACGCCGTGACCGACCTACCAGATCCGGACAGCTGGACCGGCCCGCCTCTGCCGGGCCCAGCGCCCTCGGTCAGGCGTTCAGCGGGAAGGTGAACCGCACCGCCGGCGCGTAGTCTCCCGCCGGGCAGAAATGGGTGACGAGCTGGTGGCCGTCCCAATTGTGCAGGGCGAAGCCCGGCGGCTCCTCGGTCAGCAGCTCGCGCCCGTCCGGCGCCTTCGGGTCCAGCGGCGTCTGGTCGAGGGTGAGCTGGACCGCGGTGGCGGGCGAGACCACCGCCGGCCGGCTGGCGAATACGCCCAGAAAGGCGCGGTGGACGTGGCCGCTGGCGAGCGTCAACGCCTGCGGGCGCGGCGCCAGGACCGCGGCGAGCCGGGCAAGCCACGGCGCGTTGGGAGGCGGGTCCATCCAGCCGATGCCGCTCGGGATCGGCGGATGGTGCATGATCACGATCGCCGCCGTCTGCGGGGCCTCGTCCAGCGTCCGCGCGAGCCAGGCGGCGCGCCGCTCACAGAAGCCCGCCCCCTCGCGGCCTTCGTCGAGCGTGTCGCAGACCACTAGGCGCAGCCCGCCCGCCTCGACGACATATTGCACGAACCCGTCGGGGTCGACCTGCAGCCAGGGCGCCCCGAACACCTGCAGCAGGGGCGCTCGCCGGTCGTGGTTGCCGACCGCGATATGGAGCGGAATGCGCGAGCTTTCGAGCAGCGGGCGCAGCGCCTGGTACTCGGCGAGCCCGCCGCGGTCGACGAGATCGCCGGACGCGATGATCGCCTCGGGGAGCGGCCGCAGCCGATGGATGGCGGCGAGGGTCGCCTCTAGGCGAGCGCGGTTGCGCGCGGCGTTCACCGGATCCTGCTCGGTGGTGATGTGCAGGTCGGTGATCTGGGCGATGGTCCTGATCAAGGTGTCCGTACTCTGTGGCGAACGGCGTCAGCCCGCGCCCCCACCGGACCATGATGACGGCATCGCAGCCGTTTCGCCAGCCTTGGCCGCGGCCGGGTCGCGGCGGCCCGGCGCGCCGGGCGCGTGGAAGGCGTGGCACTCGGCGCAATCGGCCGAGGCCGGCGTCAGGCTCGTCGCCTTCGAGCGTCCGTGGCACTGGGCGCACTGGAACACCCGGGGGATCATGACGTCCGAGGCGCTGCCGGACGCCTCGGCCTTGTGGCAGGTCTCGCAGGTCGGGCGGCCATAGGCGTCCAGCCGGTGGGCGCGAACGCTGTGGTCGAAGCCGCCGAGCGGCAGATAGCGCCGCGTCAGGCGCGTCGGCGCGACGGTGAAAGCGAGCGTCGCCCGATCCTGGATCATGCCGACCACGTGGCACTCGCTGCAGATCCCGCCCCGCCCCAGCACCGCGGCGACGCGCGCCGCGGACGCCATGCCGCCGCTGCCGGACGAGCGGTCCGTGATCAGAAAGCCGGGCGCGCGGCGCGTGGACTCCCCCAAACCGAGCTGCGCCCCGCCGTGGCTGTAGTAGGCGCGCAGCACGCGCGCCGCCGCCAAGGGATCGCCATGCGGCAGGGTCAGAGGCTGGCCGCCGGGCTGCTGGCCGAAGGCCAGCGAGTGGCAGGCCGCGCAGTCGCGCTCCATGCGCACCGGCGCAAAGGTCCGGCCGCCGTCATTCGAATGGTGGCACGCCGCGCAGGGCAGCGCGCGGGGCGCGATGTGCAGGTCACGGGCCATGCGGGCGACGCCGCCGGCGACATCCAGGTGTATCTGATGCGAGAAGGTCAGGCCGGTGTACTCCACCGGCCGTTCGGTCAGGGAGATGCGCTGCGCGACGATGGTCCCGCCCGTCGGCGGTTGAGCGACCTGCGCCTTGAACTCGGGGTGGTGGCGCCAGTCGGGCGCGTCGCGCAGCGCCGTGTCAGACAGGCGGCTGCGCAGACTGGAGTGGCATTCGACGCAGCTGTGGGCGATCACCACCGCGGGCGCGCCCGGCGCGAGCGCCCCGGCTTCGCCGGTCGTCGGACGCGCGCCGAGGTGCTCGAAGTGGCAGCTCGCGCAGCGGTCGTTTGGATGGTGGAAGGCCTGCTCGAAGGCCGCGGTGATCTTGCGTCCGTGGTCTTGCGGCGGCGGTATGGCGTCGGCGAGGCGGCGCGGGTCCGCATGGTCCGGGGCCACGGCCACCTTGGCCGGTCCTCCCCAGGCGCGGATCTCGGCTGCGGCGCGCAGCATCGGCGCCTGGCTCCGCGCCGGGCCGTGGCAGCTCAGGCAGGCGTGGTCCTCGACGGCGACGAAGGCGTGCCGGTGGCAGGCCGTGCAATCGCCCTTCAGGAAGGCATGCGCCTCCGATAGCCGTCCGGTCGACCATTGCTGGTCCAGGTGGATGCGCGGCTGGCCGAGGTAATACAGGCCCGCGGGCAGCAGCAGGCCGACCAGCAGGATCGCCACTGCGAGCGCCCAGGCCGTGCGCCGCTTGTCCAGCCAGGTCGAGGCGAGGGTGAACGACCGCGCCTCCGCCACGTCCTGCGGCGCAGCGTCCGCCTGTTTGCGCACCACCTCGATGGCGACGTCGCCGCCGTGCGCGGCCGCGACGGTCAGGACATGGCTGCCGAAGGTCAGGGTGTGGGGCGATGCGAGGTCCAGCCTCGCCTCGCGCGTGAAGACGCCGTCGGCGTCGAAGCCGTCCTCCTCCACCGCCGCGACGGTGACCCGCCCGGACGCCTCCCGTCGGATCACGGCGTGATTCAGGCTGACCGCCAGGTCTGGCAGGCGGATATCGCAATCTGCGCCCCGGCCGATCCGCAGCTCGTCGGCCTCGAATGTGCGCGGCCGCACGATCGCGCCGCCTCCTGCCCTGCGGGTGATGGTCCGGACGAGAAAGGCCACGCGCGCCTCTACCAGTAGAAGAAAACGCTGACGATGTGGGCCGTCAGCGCCGCAAGGAGCGCGAAGGTGGCGGGGACGTGGACGTACAGCCACAGCTCAAGCGTGGTGCGCAGGCGGATGTGCTGACGCACCTTGGCGAGCACCTCCTGCTTGCGCGCGAGCAGTGCGGCCACCTGTGTGAGAGCGGCCGCCCGCTTCTCGTCACCGCCGCCCCGCAGCTGCTCGATCTGCGCCAGCGCGCGGGCGGTGGCGCAGCCCTCCACCTGACCGGAGAGGCGCTGCCACAAGCCACCCGCGATCACCGTCTGCTCGACGGCCAGGCGCACCGTCTGGGCCCCCGCGCGGTCGAGTGGCTGGGCCGCGTCCAGCAGCCGCTCGTCGATCGACTTCAGCATCACCAGCCACTGGCTCTGGGTGGTCTCGCCGCGATTGGCGCTGAGCAGGCGCGGCAGGCGGGCGTAGGCGACCACGCCCACCACGCCGGAGCCGATCACCAGCATCATCAGCACATAGACCAGGGTGTGGACGTTCCATCCGAGATGCAGCCCGGTGTGCAGGGTCGCGATCACCACCAGGGCCAGCCCGAGATAGACGTGGGCCGAGACCCAGGCCTTCAGCGACCAGCGCCCGTCGGTGATCACCCGCTTGCGCAGGCCCAGCAGCGCCAGCCAGACGATGATCGCCGCGCCCAGGACGCCGGTGGCGTAGCCGTACCAGGTGTCGCCGCGCGGCTGCGGCCGGAAATCGGCGATCGCATAGACGCCCGCCGCGGCGACGCAGAGGGCGAGGGCGATCCAGAGCCAGCGGCCGTTGCGGTGCCGCAGAAAGCCTTCATGGCGGAACCGCTCGGTCCGGGCCCCTGCTCTCATCTCAGCCCCGGTCGCGGTTCATAAGGGTGACTGACAGGAAGTCCTCCGGCGAGGCGCGGACCGCCGCGCCGGTTGGGCAGGCGCGTACGCAGGCGGGCCCGCCCGCCTTGCCCGCGCACATGTCGCACTTGATCGCCTTGTTGTGCGGCGCTTCGCCCTTGGCGTAGGCCCGCTTCTTCCAGCCGCTATCCGGCTCGCCGGGCCCGGGGCCGCGGCCGAACAGCAGCCAGGACCACAGCGGGGGCTTGCGCGGCGGCGGCGCGTCCATGCGGATCACGCCATAGGGGCAGGCGCGCTGGCAGTTGCCGCAGCCGATACACGTGTCGTCGATGAAAACCTCGCCGTCCGGCCCGCGGCGGATCGCGTTCGGCGGGCAGTCGGTCATGCAGTAGGGGTGCTCGCAGTGCCGGCAGGAGGTCGGCACGTGCAGGTCGTCGTAGGTGCGCCCGGCCTCGCGGTTCAGCCGCGACAGGCCGTCGTGGGCGTCGGCGCAGGCCTTTTCGCAGTTGTCGCAGCCGATGCAGAGGCTCTCGTCGATCAGCAGGACGTCGGTGGCCTCGCCCAGCCCCTGTTCGACGAGGAAGCGGCTCACCAAAGAGTACATCTCCACGACGTCGCTGAAGCTCTCTTTCTTCTGCTCGATGTAGGCGTTGAGCTCGCGCCGCGAGGCCATGTCCTCGCGCAACTTAGCCACCAGCTCGGGCTTTCGGTTGAGCAGGAGGTCGAAGGCCTGGCCGTCCAGTCGGATCACCTTGGAGCGGATCGCCGCGCGCACGGTTGCGGTCCGGGGCGAGCGCTCGAAGAGCGCCATTTCGCCGAAGTAGGAGCCCGCCGGAATGTAGGACAGGAACACCGGGCGGCGGGCGATCTCGCGCTCCACCACCATGCTGCCCGAGAGCACCACGTACATGTCGCGGCTGGTCTCGCCCTCGCGGACCACCGCTTCGTCCGGCGCGACCTCCAGCACCTCCGCGCGCGACAGGAGCTCGGCGATGTCGTCCCGCGTCAGGCCGGAGCTGAAGATCTGCAGCAGCTCGCGCTCGGTGGTGGTGCGCTCGACGATTTGTCGGATCTCCTCCACCGAGGAGATCAGCTTGAGCGCCGCATTCCTCGGGACCTCGATCAGAATGCAATCCTCGGCGGCGCGCACGGTCGCGCCCCGCGGCCGCCCGGAGATCAGCCCCACCTCGCCGAAGATGGAGCCGGCGCCGATCGGCGCGGTGACATTGGGATCGCGCAAATCGACCTCGATCAGCACCTTGCCCGAGGCGATGCCGAACAGCGACGAGCCGACGTCGTTGCGGCGGAAGACCACTTCGCCCGGCCGGTAGGCCCGCACCTCAGAATCCAGCAGGAACTCGCGCATCTGGAGCGTCGAGAGCGGATTGAGGATCGCAACGCTGTCGCGCAGGAACTCCAGCCAGTCGCTCACCGAATAGTCGCCGGGGAGGCTCTGCAGCTTCTCGGCGAGCATCGCCTCGTCGGCCGGCTTCCACAGGCTGTTGCCCATGAGGTATTCGACGACGTCCAGCCCCTGGTTCATGCAGTGCTTGATCAGGGGATAGCCGGCGAGCGCGCCGATCACATAGATGCCTGGCACCGTCGACTCGAACTGGGAGGTGAGCGCCGGGAAGGAGTCCTTGGCCTCGCTGGTGAAGCCCAGGCCCAGCGACTTGACGAACGCCCGCGGCGGCGAGGAGCCGAGGCGCGCGATGACGCGGTCGCAGGGGAGGCGCAGGTCCCCCTCGGCGGTGCTCAGGGTCACCCAGCCTTTCTCCACCCGCGCCGGCACGGCGGGCATCACCACCGAGACGCGGCCCTCGTCGCGCGCGGCGAGCAGGGCCTGGACATTGGCGTCCTTCGCCTTGGACAGCTCCGCCGAGCGGTTGCTGAGGGTCACGCGGTTGCCCTGCGCGGCGTCCGCCGCCAAGCCGAGCGCGTTCTCGATCCCTGCGTCGCCGCCGCCGACCACCAGGATGTGCTCGTCGATATAGGCTTCGGGATCGTCCAGCTGGTACTGGACGAAGGGCAGGTCGCCGCCTTCGCAGCGCAGCAGGTTCGGGTTGCCCTGGGTGCCGATCGCCAGCACCACCGCCTCGGCCAGGACGGTGTCCCCGTCGGCCAGGTGCAGGGTGAAGTCGCCCCGGGCGCCGGTGACGGACTTCAGCTCGGCGCCCAGGCGGACCTGCACGTTCAGGGCCGAGGTCTGCTCGTCCCAGAGCTCCAGCAGGGCTTCGCGGCTGGTGGCGGAGAAGTCCAGATCGGACCGCAGGCGCAGCCGCGCCGGCGTGTCCATGATGTGCTTGCCGCGCTGGTAGTGGAAGATCGTGTCGGCGATCTGCGGCGCCCGGTCGATCAGGATGTGGTCCACCCCGATCTTGGCGGCGTGCGCGGCCGCGCTGAGGCCGGCAGGCCCCGCGCCGACGATCGCGACACGATATCGATGCGCCATACGCCCCCCGCACGCGCCGCTAGTTCAGCCCAATAGGCGCCACCTTCGGTGCGGCGTCAATTTCCTCGTCGACGGAAGCAGACAAGTCGCTAAGCTGCGAAGCAGAGTACGGAGGAACAGGGGCTGATGACAGCGGAAATTGGGCAGCTCTCACTGATTCTGGCCCTCGTCATCGCCCTCATCCAAGCCGGCGCCGGTCTTTACGGCGCCTCCAGGGTCGAACCGGCCTTGGTGGGACTCGCCAGAACAGCGGCTTACCTTCAACTGCTCTTCATTTTGCTCGGATTTGCAGCGCTTACGGACTGTTTCCTCAGCAACGATTTCTCCGTCGCCCTCGTCGCCCAGCATTCGAACGCCGCCCAGCCCCTTCTCTACCGGCTGGGTGCGACCTGGGGCAGCCACGAAGGCTCCATGCTTCTGTGGGTGGCGATTCTCGCCGTCTACGGCGCGGCGGTGGCGGTGTTCGGGGGCGGGCTGCGGCCGACGCTGCAGGCGCGGGTTCTCGCCGTCCAGGCGCTCGTCGGCACGGCCTTCATCGGCTTCCTGCTGTTCACCTCCAATCCCTTCACGCGCCTCTGGCCGGCGCCGGCGGACGGCGCCGAGCTCAATCCGGTGCTGCAGGATCCCGGGCTGATCTTCCACCCGCCGGTGCTCTATCTGGGCTACGTCGGCTTCTCCATGGCCTTCTCCTTCGCGCTCGCCGCCCTGATCGACGGACGGGTCGACGCGAGCTGGGCGCGCTGGGTCCGGCCTTGGGTGCTGACCTCCTGGATCTTCCTCACCGTCGGCATCACCGCTGGCAGCGTCTGGGCCTA